>JAYVAP010000602.1:0-6645 GCA_043750915.1 Spirosoma sp.
CATTATGGTGGCGGGCGGAGTCAACCCATCCGTAAAAGGCATGGCTTTTGGGGCTGACCTGCGGGCTTATGATTTCAGGAACGACGTTTCGGAGATGAGCGGTGCTGCGGCTAACCTGCTGGTTTCCAATCATTCCTATGGCGCACAGGCGGGCTGGGTGCTCAACGACAGCCGGACCACGGCCACCAAATGGGAATGGTGGGGCGATACCACCATCAGCAAGACGGACGATTACAAATTTGGGTTGTATAACGAAGCAACCCGCTCCTGGGACCAGATTGCGCAAAATGCGCCCTACTACCTCATTGTCAAGTCGGCAGGCAACAACCACGGCGACAACGGACCCGGCGAGGGACAACCGTACTTTTTCAGTACCACCAGCACAACCAGCACCGTTCCGCGCAGCCAGCAGAATGGCTACGATCAGGTGAGCACCTATGGCACGGCCAAAAACATCCTGGCGGTGGGGGCTATCAGTGCGCTCGACCTGGGCTATAATGGGCCTGCCGATGTGCGTTTGGCCCCTTTCAGCAGCTGGGGACCCACCGACGACGGTCGTATTAAGCCCGACATTGTAGGCATGGGCGTGGGTGTGCTCTCAACGAGTTCGGAGAACGACAGTGCCTACGTCACCTACAGTGGCACATCAATGTCAGCACCCAACGTGGCAGGATCGGTACTGCTGCTACAGGCGTTGTTTGCGCAGCGCAACAGCGGCCGGTTTCTGCGGGCCGCCACGCTCCGGGGTCTGGTGCTGCACACGGCCGACGAAGCAGGCGATGCCCCCGGCCCCGACTACCGCAACGGCTGGGGCCTGATGAACGCCGAACGGGCCGGACGCGCCATTCTTAACACCGACCGAAACTACCTGATCGACGAACGGACGCTGCAGAGCGACACCTATTCGCTGACGGTGGTGGCATCGGGGCGCGGGCCGCTGGTATCCACCATTTGCTGGAGCGACCCCGCCGGCACCGTTTCCTCGGCCCTTAACGACCGGTCGCCTAAGCTCGTCAACGACCTTGACCTACGGATTAGCGACGGCAAAACCACGTTGCAGCCGTGGATTCTCGACCCCAACAACCCGGCCAGTCCCGCCACGCGGGGCGACAACGTGCGGGACAATGTGGAGCAAGTGCTGGTAGAAAACCCCATTCCCGGAAAAACCTATACGATTACCATCACCCATAAGGGCACGCTGAGCGGCACCAAACAGGATTATGGCCTGCTCATCAGCGGCATTGGCGGTGGTTTGTACTGCGAATCGAGAGCCGCTAATACGACCGACACGAAAATAGCCCGCGTCCAGCTGGGCCCTACCGACCAGGTCGGTGCCGCTGGCTGTAGTGCCTATTCCGATTTCTTATCCGTGAGCACCGCCCTTCAGCCTGGCCAGCAACTGCCGTTGACCGTGTCGCTCGGCAGCTGCGGACTGACCAAAAATGTCGTTGTCAAGGCATTCGTCGACTGGAATCAGAATGGCACGTTCAACGATGCGGGCGAAACTGTTGCCACATCGGGCGTGCTCAGCAATAGCGGGCAATTTTCGACTACCATTTCCGTTCCCGACACGGTTCGGAGCGGCCAGTTTTTACGGCTGCGCTTAGTGGCTACCGAAACAGCCAATGCGGCCACAGTAAACGCCTGCGGAACCTACGGAAACGGCGAAACGCAGGAATACGTCCTGAACGTGGTACAAACGATCAATGACGTAGGGGCTACGGCCCTGGTTTCGCCCGAAACAACCCTCTGCGGCCAAACCAACACCGACCTGACAATTGCCGTGCGGGTGCGCAATTTTGGCTCTGCTGCCCAGCGCAACGTGCCCGTCAGCGTCCGCATTACGGATGCGGGTGGAGCAGCAGTGGCCACTGTGGCCGGTACGTTGCCCAGCCTGGCTCCTTTTCGCGAGGGCTTGCTGACGCTGAAAACGCCAGCCGTACTGACCCTCGCACCGGGTCAGACCTACCGGTTTACCGTGGCTACCGCCCTGGCCAGCGACCTGAAGCCCGGCAACAACACCATTACCGAAACCCGAACCACCACGCCCGCGCCCACCAACGGCCTCTTTCTGGCTACCCGCTGCGGCAGCGACACGGTCATTTCGTTGCGCAATGCCGGGGGCGGCACAGCCTTCTGGTACGACGCACCAGCGAGCGGCAACCTGCTGGCGGCAGGCAATCAGGTGGGCCTGAAAACGTTGCCCGCCAGCGGCCAGTTCTATGCCGTGCTGAACGACTTCGCGGGCACCATCGGCCCGGTCAGCAAGGGCGTGTTTGGGGGCGGATCCTACGCGGGCAACTTTGGCCCGGCCCCGCTGGTGTCCACGCGGGTGCCGTTACTTATCGAGCGGGCGCGGCTGTATATCGGCTCTGCCGGGAGACTGACATTCACGGTTCGAAAATTCGACAACACGGCCATATCGAGTGTGACGCTGAACGTGTTGCCCACCCGCAACCAAAGCCTGACGGCGGTAGGCGTAAACGGTCAGCTGCCCGACGACCCCGACGACCAGGGAGCCGTTTATGCCCTCAACCTGCGCATTCCCAACCCGGGCGACTATAAAATCACCATCGACTACGCCGACGGCGCGACTATCTTCCGCAGTAATAGTGCCGTAACGGGGTTTCCGTACCAAATCAAAACCGGGTCCGACGCGCCCGTTCTTACCATTAAAGGATCGTTGTTCAACACCTCCGACACACTGAAAGCCGCCTGGTATTACCTGTATGGCATCAGCGTCCGGTCGCTCGATTGCCCGTCCCTCCAGCGAACACCCGTACCAGTCGTAGCCGGAGCAGGAACTACGGCAACCATCGTACCCAGGGGTTCTACCACCATTTGCCAGGGAGCCAGTGTGACTTTACAAGCCAATACGGGTTCGGGACTGTCCTACCAGTGGTATCGGGATCGGCAGCTTATTTCGGGGGCTGTCAGCAGCACGCTCCATGCCGCTGCGTCGGGGAATTATGCGGTGCAGGTGAGCAACAATTGCCTGCCCGTTCGGTCGGGAGCGGTGCCCGTAACCGTGCTGACGGCGCAGATACCCGTTATCACAACCACGGGCTTTACGCTGACATCCAATGCGGCTGGGCCTGTGCAGTGGTTGCTCAACGGCGTTCCCATTCCGGGTGCCACCGGACCAAGTTTCACGGTGGTTCAGTCGGGGCGATACGCCGTTAAGGGCAGTGTAAACAACTGTGGCGAAGCCATTTCTGATGATGTTGTGCTGACTATTCTGGCCGTCGAGCCTGATCCTGAGGACAACGAAATTGCGGTGTATCCTAATCCGACCACGCGGCAAATAACGGTATCAGTAGCCGCGTTGGCCCGCTATGGGGCGGTGGTATGGCTAACCGATGCACGCGGCAACCGGCTCTGCACGGCTACGCTCCAGCGCGACGGCAAAAACCGATTGGCCGTGCTGGACATCGCCGATCTGCCCGGCGGGTCTTTTTTTGTGGTGCTGACCGACGATAAAACCCAACAGGTCCGAACCCGGCGAATCCTGAAACAGTAGCCGTTACCCAAACAGCCGCCCGGCCTTTCTGTTCCGAATCCCCTTCCTGCTGAGGAAGCGGGTTAATCAGAACAGGAAGGCCGGGCGGAGCGGTTATTGACAGAAAAAAAGACCAGCGCGAGCGGGCAAGCCGTTTAGTTATTTCTGGCGGGCTTGCCTGCTTCCTCGGCCAATGCCATTTTCACGGCACTGTAGAGGTTGACGATGCCCCCCGTTTTAGACAGGGCCGTAAAGGAAATCATGCCCGTGCCACCCGGCTGGCGAACCTGCGTCTGATAGGGCGTTGCCGATTGCATGATAATTCGCTTGATGTCGGCATAGGTCAGTTTGGGGAAGTATGACTTCAGCACTGCCGCCACGCCCGCCACCACCGGCGAGGCCATGCTGGTGCCGCTGTTGTTTTCATACTTGCCGCCCGGCACGGTGGCGTAAATATCTTTGCCCGGCGCAAACACATCGACCGTTGCTTTGCCGTAATTAGAGAAACTGGCAACCAGGTCGGCGGTATTTTGCCTGGCACTGGCCCCCACCGTAATCACGTTCGGAATCTCTTTGCCATCCATAAAACGCGGGGCGGGGAAGTTGGCGGTGGTGTCGATGTTTTTCCCGTCGTTACCGGCCGCATGAACCAGCAACACCCCTTTGGTAAGCGCGTAGCGTTCGGCCTCTTCCACAGCCTCGCGCTGGGGCGAGTAGTCTTTACCAAAACTCATGTTGATGATCTGGGCACCATTGTCAACGGCATAGCGAATGGCATTGGCCACGTCCTTGTCGCGCTCATCGCCATCGGGCACGGCCCGCACGCCCATAATCTGCACCGCATCGGCAATGCCCATCACCCCGAGGTTATTGGTTCGGTCGGCTCCGATGATGCCCGCCACGTGGGTACCATGATCGGCATGGGGACCCGCCACATCGGCATTGCCATAATCCCGCTGTTTGAGGTCGCTGGGATTATCGCCCACAATATCACGGCTGTTAAAATCGGGATTGTAGTTGTACTCGGCGCGGGCTTTCAGCTGCTCTTTGTATTTATCGAGTTCGGCCAGAACCACATCCGTATCGGCTCCTCCCTGCTGACGCAGTAGCCGCAGAATACCGGTGGCGGGTCGTTTCAGGGCGGCATTGCTGGCGGTGTCGGCTACCTGGCGCAGCGTGTTTGTATCGAGTTTGGTTACGTTGAGTGCTTTTTTCAGATCGCCCACCGCCGTTGTAAACTGCTGATAAAACTGCCCGATTCCCTCATACTGGGCTTTATACTGGGCCTGGTTTTTCTCGACCTCTGCTTTTGTTTTCTGGTAGAAGTCAAACTCTTTCTGCTGGTCGGGCTTCAGCGATGCCCGGTCGACTGCCACCCCATCTTTACCTTCGTATTTGGGTTTAAGCTGCATGTAGAGCCGGGTTACTTCCACCGTTTCGTAGCTCACGTTGCGGCCGTCTTTGCCGCCAATGAAATTCCAGCCATGGATGTCATCTACGTAGCCATTTTTATCGTCGTCTTTGCCATTACCCGCCAGTTCTTTGGGGTTGGTCCAGAGCACCCGGCGCAGGTCTTCGTGAGCCACGTCGATACCACCGTCGATAACGGCCACCACCACGGGTGTAGGTTTGCGGTTTTTGAGCAACTCGCGGTAGGTTTGGTCAACACTGATACCGGCGGTACTGTCGGTTCTGTCGCGCAGATACCATTGGTCTGTCTGGGCCGATGCAACCATCGGGAGCAGACAAACCGACACACTAATGAGAATTTTTTTCATAAATCAAGAACGAATATTGGGCCAAATTAAGGATAAACGCCCGTTAAATACCGTCAAAATTTGTTGAATGGCCAAAACCGGCTTCACTACGGTTTTTCATGATTGCTGGTTCGATAGTGTTCGCGGAGTAAATCCGCGCCAAAATCGTTGGTCAGATCGCGCACCACGGTATGAATGTGGTTGGCATTGCTCTGCGTATTGTCGTATTCGATCAGGATTGTGGGGCCATGAATGCGGTAGTACCAGCCTTTTCCATCGCCCAGCTGCGGGGTCAGGTCGCCCGCCCAGGCAAATCGCAGGCTGTCTAATCCACCTTTCGTTAATTTGTCGAATTGCTGCTTGGCCAGCGTAACGCGGTAGTTGGTCAGGTATGTCTGGAGCAACTCCAGAAACAGGATTCGCTGCGCGGGGGTCATCTCGGCCAGGGGCAAGCCGTCGCGTTTCTCCATCGACACGCTGCGCTGGTTGCCCGTCAGAATGTCGGGGTAGGCCACCGGTGCCACCATCACCCGTTTCAGTTGCGCCGGGGTCAGCGTTTGCAGCAGTAAAAATGCCCGTTCGGTCTCCTGTTTCAGCACCTGTTTCCCGTACTGGGGCAAACTGGCTAAGCGGGGGTCGGCCATGCGCGTATCCATTATGCCGGGATCGTTGCGTACCAGACCCGGATTGCTGCCAAAAAAGGTGGGCGTTTGGGCCAGCACCCGCCCGCCAGCGGCTGGTAACGACATGAAGTGGAGCGACAGGTGGTGCCCGTCGACCCGCCAGCTCCAGGGGTTTTCCGTGGCCGGATTACCAAAAACAGTGACGTAATAATTGTCGGGGTCCCGGTGGGTGTCGCGGGGGGGTCTGTTTTCGAGCACGCGCAGAACATTTTCCAGGTCCATGATGGCGGTTGCTTTTTCGTATCCCTGATTGCTCAGGCCGGTTTTCAGCAACGCCAGCGCGGCCCGCCGTTGGGCAGGGTTCATTTGTTTGAAGGCCAGGCCTTTGCGATCATGTGGCGTGTAGTACCAGACGAATCGTTCGGGGTCATCCAGGGCATAAACGGCTTGCTGCCGCTGTTGGGCCGACAGCGTCGACAGAAACGACCGCGCTGCCTGTGTCATCTCGTTTTTAACCCCCTGCTTATTGGGCAGGGGCACAACCAGACGGGCAGGGGCTGCGCCTGCGCGAGCCGGGCGAGGCTGTGAACAGGCCGGAGGAGGTGGCAACAGCACCTGCCCAATAAGCAGCCAGCCAAACAGAATACGTATCATAGTCATAAGAAAAAACAGGATCACTCTCCGAAAGCGTTGATTTGTATATTTTTACTAAACACCGGTTTGTGCCGCCCACCCCAATCCGGGTTAGTGAAATGGTTTTTGCAGC
>JAYVAP010000603.1:0-5104 GCA_043750915.1 Spirosoma sp.
ACATGAACCCAAACACAACCGTTTCCTACACTTTCCCCGGCGACGGTCGTCAGGGCCGCGTGGTTACGGGAACAGCCGCGCAGGCGGGCAATCAGATCAACATCAACTTCACCAACGGCTGCAATATGCCCACCGCTCGTGTGGGTGTGGCTGACACCCAAGCGCCGGAGTCGACCCCCCAGTTGGTGCTTTCCATACGGCCTAATCCCAACAACGGTCACTTTGAGGTGGTTCTGGGTGTGCCTGCTAACCAGCCCTACACTTTGGGCTTAACAGATTTGGCGGGCCGGGTGCTGGCCACGCACGAAGGCACTGGAACGGGCTTGCCCCACACAGAGACCATTAACCTGCACGGGCGGTATGCGGGGTCGGCAGTGGTTTATCTACGGAGCAATGGCAGGCAGGTCAGCAAACGGATTCTGATCAAACCATAAACAAAAAACCTGACAGTCAGCAATTTACTGTCGGTTCAACAGGCACAACTACGGCTTTTGTTGGTTTGCCGGTTTTTTTATTCGGCGAATGCTAAACCCGCCCACAAAGCAAACAGCTCTCCCTGAGTCACTTTTGGGGAGAGCTGTTTGCTCTGTGGGCGTGGGCGTTTGGGCAAAAATGACCGGATTATTTTTGGCACACGCCCGTTTTGCCCCGTAAATGGGGCACAAAATTACTTAGCCCGATAACCGGTTGTGAAAGGCCGATACCGATTTGGCTCATGCGCATCTGCGCTACGGGCTGGCTACCGGTAAGACCCCACACGCCATATAACCACTGGGCAACTCTGTTTTGCGACTTCAACAGGCCGAACAACTCACTTACTTCCATATTGCCTTATCTTTGCACTTTCTACTGGAAGTGCTATGATTGCAAAGACAAAGAGGTACGCGTTGGATCAGAAAACGTATATTAACATTGCCCTGCGGCAGTGGCTGAAAGATAATTGGCGGTGGGCCTTTGTGCCGCTGGGCCTGATTATGCTAAATGCCGTGCTGAACGTGACGGGTCTATATCCTAACATCTGGATTTATATTGTGGTTGTGGTGCTCACCCTTTTGTATGTTCTTTTCTGGGCCGTTCAAATAACGGGTATCGCCCAGATGGAGCAAAGCAAGGCCTTGTTTCAGAAGTATATCTACGAGATCGACAGCCGCCAGATTCTGATGCGCATCAACGCAAAAGAAGGGGGTTTGCTGAAGTGGAATCAAATCAGCAGCGTGGTAAAAGACAAAAATGCGTACATCCTGTTTTTGAACAATGCCGAAGCACTCAACAACGCGAAAACCACCTGGATTGCCCGCGTCGTAACCAAAGGACTGGCCAAAGCGCAGTTTCTGTATCTGCCCTTCAGCATTTTCACCAACGAACAGGACCTGAAATTTACCGATGCCATGCTCCGGCGCAAGGGATTATTGCCCGAAAACACCCCTGCCCAGCCCCAGCCCGTGAAGTGAATGGCCCCGCACAGCCAATTCCCCCGTTTAGTTAAACAGCCTGCCCTGGCCCCCAGGTTTGGTCTTTTCGGTATGCCTAATCCGTTTCAGTCATGAAAATTTCTCGTCGGTTACGCCGGCTTCTGGTACTGCTGCTGCCAGCGTTTATGCCCGCCCTGGCCCTGGCGCAAACGGGCAAACCCGTCACCCTCGACGATATCTGGGGTCGCCAGCCGAGTGTTTTCGCCCAGCGAACCGTTTCGGGTGTTAACTGGCTCAAAACCGGCGGGTTTTACACGACGCTGGATGCGGGCAAGATTGTTAAATTCAGCATCACCACCGGTCTGCCCGTTGAAACGCTCTTCGACCCGCATCAGCTCATGCCCAACGGAAGCAGCCTGAGCGTGGAAGGCTACCAACTCTCGGCCGACGAGCGCAAGCTCCTCCTGACAACGCAGGAAGAAGCCATTTACCGCCGGTCGAGCCGGGCCGTGTTCTACGTTTATGACCTGACTACCAAAAAATTACAACTCCTCAGCAAGGGAGAAAAGCAGCAATATGCCCTCTTTTCGCCCGATGGCCGACGCGTAGCCTTCGTGCGCGAGAACAATCTCTTCGTCGTTGATTTACAGGCGGGTACAGAAACCCAAATAACCACCGACGGCAAAGCCAACGCCATTATCAACGGGGGAGCCGACTGGGTATACGAAGAAGAATTCAGCATGGCGCGGGCCTTCGAGTGGTCGCCAGACAGTCGGCGGGTGGCCTGGATTCGGTTCGATGAAAACCGCGTTCCCGAATACGACATGCAACGCTGGGGCGAGCTGTATCCGGTAGAATACCGCTTCAAATACCCCAAAGCAGGCGAAGCCAATTCGCTCGTGACGGTCTGGATTGCCGATGTGCTGACGGGCAAAAAAATTCAGGCGCAAACCGCCGAGCACCGGGATACCGACATTTATTTACCCCGTATTCAGTGGACCCACAGCCCCGGCCTGCTGTCGGTTCGGCGGCTGAACCGGCTCCAGAACAAACTCGACCTGCTGCATATCGATGCCACCACCGGCCGGGCAACCACCGTGCTGACCGAGCAAAGCCCGACCTATGTGGACCTCGAATTTACCGACGATCTGACTTATTTGCAGGACGAAAAATCGTTTATCTGGAGCAGCGAACGCAGTGGCCACAAGCACCTGTATCTGTATAATATGCAGGGGAAACTCATCCGTTCCATCTCAACGGGCAACTACGAAGTAGCTAATGTGCTGGGGGCCGATGAAAAAAATGGCCTCATTTATTTTACCTCCACCGAAGTCTCGCCCTTAGAACGGCATCTGTACCGCATTGGGCTGGATGGTCAGCACAAGCAGCGGCTGACCATCCAGCCCGGCACGTATTCGGCCAATTTCAGCCCCGACTTTTCGTATTATCTGCTTTATCACGCATCGTCGCAATCGCCCGTAACGGTTAGTTTGCACAATACCACGGCCACCACGAGCCTGCGCACGCTGGAAACGAATGATGCCCTCAAAAGCCGCCTGGCTGGGTATACCATAACGCCAAAACAGTTTTTTCGGACCACGGCTGCCGATGGTACGCCCCTGAACGGCTGGATGATGAAGCCCGCTAATTTTGACAGTTCGGGGGCCAAAAAATACCCGGTTCTGATGTTTGTTTATGGCGGACCAGGGTCGCAAACCGTTAAGAACGACTGGGATGCGCGGGATTTTTTCTGGTATCAAACCTTAACCCAAAAGGGCTACATCGTGGTGTCGGTAGACGGGCGCGGCACGGGTGCGCGGGGCAATGCCTTCCGCACGGCAACCTACGCCCAGCTCGGCAAACTCGAAACACAGGACCAGATTGCGGCCGCCCGCCAGCTAAAAACCCGGCCCTACGTAGACCCGGCCCGCGTGGGCATCTGGGGCTGGAGTTATGGCGGCTACATGACCGCCCTTTGCATGACCCTCGGGGCCGATGTGTTCAAAGCCGGCATTTCGGTGGCACCCGTAACCAACTGGCGTTTCTACGACACTATTTATACCGAGCGTTACCTCAAACGGCCGCAGGAAAACGCCGGTGGCTACGACGACAATTCGCCCGTTACCCACGCAGCCAAACTACGCGGCCCCTACCTGCTTATCCACGGCACCGGCGACGACAATGTACATTTTCAGAACTCGGTCGCGTTTACGGATGCGCTGATTGCCGCTGGCAGGACCTTTCAGACGTTTTATTATCCCAACCGAAACCACGGCATCTACGGCGGCAATACGCGGCTGCACCTCTACACGATGATGACTGATTTTGTGGAAAAGAATTTGTAAATTCCGGTAAAAATCGCAGCCCCCTATGCAGTTGACAATTAATATTCCCCGGCATCTGGATGTTTTCTCCGACGACGAATTGTATGCGTTTTGTCTGGCCAACCCTGAACTGCGAATTGAGCGCGACGAAACCGGTCACATCATAATTATGCCCCCACCTACTGGATTTGAAGGAAGTTACCGTAACATGAATTTGGGCGGTAGTGTGTGGAACTGGAATGCCACCTGTAAGAAGGGTAAAGTTACCGACTCCAACGGCGGTTACACGTTACCTGATACGTCAATGCGGGCACCCGATGTTGCCTGGACAAGTAATGAACGATTGGCAACTGTCCCGGCAGAAAGTCTTAAAAGATTTGCGCCTGTCTGCCCGGACTTTATCATCGAACTCAGATCGGAGTCTGACAACCTAAGAGCGCTACAGGAGAAAATGCACAAATGGATTAAGAACGGTGTTCGACTGGGCTGGCTCGTTGACCCATCCGGGCAAACCACCACCATTTACCGGCCTGGCCTCGCGCCCGAAACCCGGCCTTTTACCGATACGCTGTCCGGCGAAGATGTGCTGAGCGGCTTCACCCTGAACGTGGCTCAGGTATTGGACTTATAAACGAAAAACCCGGCTGGTGCCGGGTTTTTCGTTATTTCACCGAAAGCGATATCACTTTCCCTGACGCGGGCCGCCCCGACGTGGGCCGCCCCGACGTGGGCCGCCCCGATTCACAAAATCTACCACCGTCAGGTCTTCGAGCCAGGGAAGGACCTGCGCCCCAAATGCCTGGTGGGCCGGGTGCGGCAAATAGGCATCGCGGCCTTTTTCATTGTCAAACGTCAAAATAAAAGCGTGGGTCATGCCCTTGTCGCGCTTCTCGGGGCTGTTGTTGGTGCCCCACTGAAAGCTTTTTATCTCTTTTATTTTTGATGGTAGTGCTTCGAACCCGGCAATGAGTTCGGCAATTTTCTCGGGTGTTGTTTCGGGCTTGAACTTAAACAGAACAACGTGTTGCAATACATTCATTTTCGTAGGCTTAGGGTGGGGCGCAGCGGCATTTGCCGTAGCACTCAGCATTAGCAACACGAGCAGGCCATTGAATAATTGACGCATAAATAAGGAGTTAAAGGGTTTAAATATAAACATCCGTGCCACGACCAGGTAACGTATTACTTCGTGTTATGGCAGGAAGTTTAACAGCCGCAACAAAACTGGGTATCAGGCCAAACCCTGCTTCGCTTTCAAATTACCATCCAGCGCGTCCAGAAAATCTTCGGTGTTCATGTAGTGCTCACCGGCCAACAGTTTCGTGCCAACGGGGTAAGCGGACAAGGCCAGGTCTTTGGTCATTTTGC
>JAYVAP010000604.1:0-4902 GCA_043750915.1 Spirosoma sp.
CCCATAGCCAACGTCGTCGTGCAGCCCACCACCCCGCATTCGTTTCTGCAACAGGTTCGGAATTACATTATTGCGTTTTACCAGACGCAGCGCAATGCCTTTGTGGTCATCGTCACGCTGTTTATCGGGTTCTATATCCTGACGGTTCCCAACCAGGCCGAAGATATGATTCGTGCGGTGATTTACACGGGTGTCTTCAGTCGGTTGTTCCAGTATATTTTGCTCAGCGCATTCGTCTGGAGTTGGGTCGTGTATGGCAGCACGCGCATGATTTTGCATATCTCGCCCGTTGGCCTGCGGCTAAACCAGGCCTGCGATCAGTTGCTGCGGTGGCTGCCCAAACTTGGCGGCATTCTCCCCACGCTTATTCTGGCGTTTGCTTTCTGGCAGCCTGCCCACTGGCAACCCTATTTGTTGCTGCTCGAAAGCGGTCTGATGCTGACGCTTTTTTTGTGGGTGGAACGGCGGGTGCCGGTTTTTGCGCTGCCCGGACGCTGGCATTTTCCCGGCCGCTACACCAGTCTCCGGCAGGATGTTCAGGAGTTGTGGCAACACCCGCTCGGCCGACTCATGCTCAGAAGTGGCTTCGTCCTGACGGGATTTTTGCTGGTCTTGTTCGGTTTGCCCGTGGAGTGGGAAATTGCCCGGCGGCTTCGCCCAACGGCGGTACTCATTTTTGGTATTTCGATGCTCACCTTCTGGGGAAGTCTCATTGTTTATTTCAACGACTACCGCTACCGCCCGCTTGTGCTCCTGGTGGGGGCTTACCTGATCGTTATCAGTGCCTGGAACGACAACACGGCTGTTCGGCAGGCTACCGGTCCGGCAGATTCAACCATCAACCGGCGGCCAACCATCGAAGCCCATTTTGGCCGGTGGGTAGCAAACCGGCGCAGGCACGATGGCGATACCATTCCGCTGGTGCTTGTGGCGGCCGAAGGGGGTGGCATCCGCGCCCTCAACTGGACCGCCGAAACGCTGATCCGGCTCGATTCCATCATTCCGGGATTCAGCCAGCACGTCTACGCGCTCAGTGGTGTGTCGGGCGGGGGCGTTGGCACGGTGTTCTATACAGCTTTTCTGCGCGACGTGCCGCAGCCGCAACGCATTGCCCGGTTTGGTCAGTTCAGAAACGTCATTCGCGATGATTATCTGTCGGCAGTATCGGCGGCCCTGCTTTTTCCGGAGTCGATTCAGCGGATCATTCCCGTGCCGATTCCTCAGCTGGAACGTGCCAAATGGCTCGAAGATTCGTGGGCCGATTCCTACCATGATAACCTTGGCCTGAACACCCTCGATGCGTCGCTAACGCAGTTGTACCAGACACCGGCGGGCTACAACTATAACCTGCCATCGCTGTTGCTGAACGGTACATTGGCCGAATCAGGTCAGAAAACCATTACTTCCAATCTGCAACTCGACCCGCGCTATTTTAAAGACGTTGTGTCAACGCTCGATGTACTTGGTGCCGACGTACCCCTCAAAACAGCCGCGTCACTCTGCAGCCGTTTCCCGGTTGTGACCAATGGCGGACTGGTTCAAAAAGATACTGTGGATCAAACGGGCCGCAAACGGCAGTACGGCGGTCACGTGGTGGATGGTGGATATTTCGACAATTCGGGCATCGAGACCTGCATACAACTGCTCAACAACCTTGTTCCGTCTATCCGGCGGTTAGATACGGCCGACCGGGTGAGGATTGTTCCGTACATTATTTTTATCCAGAATAGCAATACCGTCGGAAAACTACCCCAGAAGCGATCCACTGCGCAGGTAGTGAGGATACCGCTGCTGGGATTTTTCAATGCCTGGGACAACGGGTCCATCACCCGCGACAATATGTTCAACTCGCTCATGGACCGTTTTGCCAATCCCAAAACCAGCTACCTGACCCTGCGTCTGGCCTACAATGATAACTACCCGCTGGGCTGGTTTCTGTCCGACAGCGTAGCGCGTAGCCTGAGCCGGCAGGCCCAGGATTCGATCAGCTTAAAAAACAGGGAGTTGGTCCGGCTAAAAAATGCGTTTGGGCGGTTAGGTGTTCGTTGATAAGGGCTTGCTCAATGATTCAGCCAAACTCAGCCGTCAGGTATCGCCCAACGCTTCGGCCCTGGTTGAAGCCAGCACCCCGGCTGGCACCAGCAGTTCGCCGGTGTGAAAGTCGATCAGGCCGTTGCGCTCATCTTCGATGTTGGTGGCCTGCGTGTACACGTCGCCGGCAATGTCCCTTTTTCTGAGTTCCTGCTTAAACAGCCGGATGCGGTCGGTTCGGTCATCGGTATCGGTGGGGCCGCCGTAGTTGGCAAAGCCGAAGCCGCCCCATTCGCTCACGACTAAGGGCACCTGACGGCGGTAGAAAAACGGATCGCCCACCACCATTGGGAAAGCAGCCACCCCGTTCAGTTCGCCCCGCGTCAGGCGGTCGAGCAGGTCGCGCCACCGGTCGGGGTCGGGTGTATAGAGGTGGGTCGTAAACAGGTCGGACTTCAGCCGGCCCTCGCTCGAAACGTGGTGCCAGCCGTCATTATCGACCACCAGAAACTGTGGGTGGTGAATTTGCATGTAGTGATAGGTATCGGTGATGTAACGCCGGGTTTCGGGGTTGGTGGCAATATCCTGAACTCCCCAGTCTTCGTTATAGAGGCTCCAGATGATAATGGATGGGTGGGTTTCCATCAGCGACAGCATCCGTATCAACTCGGTCCGGTGGTTTTCGCGGCTGCGCGGGGTGGAGCTGTGAGGGCTGGGCACTTCAACCCACAGCAACAGCCCCATTTCGTCGGCCAGGTTATAAATTCGGGGATCGACACCGGCAATGTGTACCCGAACGAGGTTACAGCCCAGGGCCTTCATGGCGTAGAAATGACGTTTTATCTCGTCGAACGTGGCCGTGCCGGGCTGGTAAAGAATACCGTCGAGGTAAATAGGTTTACCGTTCAGATAGACCCAACGGCCCCGTGCTTCCACCTTCCGCAGGCCAAACTCGGTATCAACGGGTGCCCCATAGCCGTCGGCATCGATCAGCTGCGCCACCAACCGGTAGAGCACGGGCGATTCGGGCGACCACGACTGGGCACCGGGCACCGCAATTACCACGCGCTGCTGTTGCTGACCGGCCTCCAGCCGCAACGGAAAGTCGGACTCGGCGAGGGGGGTGGTTTGCCCACCGGTGCGGTCAAACACTTGTAGTCGAATAGTGTACTGGCCGGGATCGTGGATGCGGGGGGTGAGGTTTACCCGAACAAGTTCATCCTCCACCATACTAACAATGCCCGCGCGGGAGCGCAGCCGGTTCCGCGCAACGGCTTCTATCCAGATGCTGCGCACGGCACCCGTGGAGGTTTGGTACCAGATACCTCCGCGCTTATAGACGTGCGATTCCTGCTTGCCGCGCGGAATGTCGGCATCCATCGAATCGGCAATGCGCACCGTCAGGCGGTTAACAGGTCTCAGGTTCTGGGTGTTAAGTTCGTAGGAAAAAGACGTGTATTCGCCGTAGTGGACGGTTTCACCCTCAATGGTCTGCAACGGAATCCCGTTGAGCCACACGCGGGTTTCGTAGCCACAGGCACCAAAAGTGAGCTGAAACATGGATTTATCGGCTGTTGATTCGGCCAGGGGCGGCAAGGTAAACTCGCGTTCATACCAGACCACTACCGTATCGTGCCAGGAGGTGGGCGATTCGTCTTTGGCTTTAGCGAGGTGCTCCTCCACCGTGCCGGGCCAGGATGCCATTTCCGGGTATTGGTGGCCCAGGTGCCAGCCTTCGCTCAACCCGTGGTCGCTGGCATCAAGCGCAAATTGCCACTCGCCATTGAGCAGCAGAAACTGGTCTGACCGGTTGACGGAACGGGGCAGCGACGAAGCACCGGCCGGTTTTTCTTCACGGCTCAGGGTCAGGCCGTGATTTAATGATTGTAACTCCATGGGCCAATAAACGGTTATAGGACAAGATGGTTTGATAAGCAACAACCACCCGCTGCGGCTGGTCTGAACCACACACATTGCGCCATGATGGCTAAACAGACGGGGAAATATCGCTTAAATATATCCCCAGACCCCATATGAACGACATAATAAAACCTTCTTTTTTGCTCTACGGAGCAAACGGCTACACCGCCCGCCTTATTATTGAGCAGGCCCGCTCATTTGGCCTAACACCGGTGCTGGCCGGTCGGAGTGGGGCAAAACTCAAACCGCTGGCCGAAAAATACGGGCTGGCCTACCGTGTGGCCGACCTCAGCGACGATACTGCCCTCGATGCCTTACTGCTCGATGTAACCGTGGTATTGCACTGTGCCGGGCCTTTCTCCAAAACGGCCGCGCCCATGCAACAGGCCTGCCTGCGTACCGGAACGCATTATCTCGATATCACCGGCGAAATCGATGTGTTTGAGCACGGCATGTCGCTGCACGCCGAAGCCATCCGGCAAAACGTCATGCTCATGTCGGGGGTAGGGTTCGATGTGGTGCCAACAGATTGCATGGCCTGCCACCTGCATAACCGGCTTCCCAATGCCACCTGGCTGCAACTGGCCTTTGCAAACGACGGGGGAAGCCTGTCTCATGGGACAGCACAAACCGCGCTCGAAGGCATGGGCGGGGGCGGAAAAATCCGGCGGAACGGGCAACTCGAAACTGTCCCGAATGCGCATAAAACGTTGCTCGTAGACTTTGGCACTGGCAGACCAAGGCCTTGCATGAGCATTCCCTGGGGCGATGTGTCAACGGCTTTTTACACCACCGGCATTCCCAACATCGAAACGTTTATTGGCTCGTCGGCGGGACAAATCCGGCTGGCAAAATTAGGTAACGCGCTGGGCTGGCTGCTGCGCAACCGGGGGGTACAATCGTTTTTGCGCCAACGGGTCACGGGCAGCGTAACCGGCCCCGACGATGCCA
>JAYVAP010000605.1:0-2077 GCA_043750915.1 Spirosoma sp.
TTATTCCGAAGGAAACCCACTACCGAATCCGCGAAAATGCCACCGTAAACCTGAAATTTTATCTCTCCGACCCCAATGGCGAAGACGATGTGGCCACGTTTGGATTCATTGCTGATAATATTCAGATTCCTAAAAAAGCCCTCGTCAAAAACACCGAAAACCAGTATGAATTCATCTGGCAGCCAGGCTACGATTTTGTAAAAGACCCGTATGACTCATTAGAGGTACAAATTACGTTTTATGTACTCGACAAGTCGCAAAACCGCGAGGAACGCCGGATCAGGTTTACTGTGTTCAACACTGTAAACGAAGGCGAACGGGATCGGTACTATTACACCCAGTACCGGCAGGTGCTGGTGCAGTCCTGGGGGCTGCTGGAGCAACTCAACGAAAAGGAAGAAGAACTAAAACACGACTATAAACGGGCAAAAGGCGGCAAAAGAAACCGCTCCGTAGCCAATGCCTCACTGGGTGCTGTAACGGGCGTTTCCCCAGCCGTCACGGGTGCCAGCACCAGCCAGGTTACCCAGAAAAATGGTCGGCTTATTTCGGCCATTGGCGGTACGGCCGTGCTGACAATGGGAACCCTCGAAGCAACTGAGGTTATCGGCAAATCGATGAAAGAACTCATGGATCGCTACAACTACGTGCTAAGCAAACGCAGTGAATTGCAAAACAAAGGGGATGTTTTTGCCCGCGAGTTCGCCCTCAAATCGTCCCGGCGGACGGGCGATTTTGTCAGAAAATTAGATGACTTTCGGGCAACCATGAGCCTGAGCGGCCTGATTGCCCTGGAACTGGACGCTGGCTGGCAGAATAAAAAAGAAGCGACTGACAAAGCCATCAAACGCACTTTCAAAGACTTCCAGCCGCTGGAAGACACCCCATAGTCAGCCTCGCAGTGGGGATGGTAGCGCGTTTGTGAGCCGTCGACCATTTACCCTGACACTACTATCTTTCACTACTGAGTCGGGAATCGCCAGACAGTATGGATTCCGGGGCGGGTTTATGACCGTCGGTTTCGGCCGGGTCGGCAGGTGAGTTTTCCGTTTGCCCGGTTTCCTCCCTTTCAGCAGGAGATATATCGGACAATGGCACAGCGTTGGAATCAGCAATGGGCAACAGTGGGTCTTCGGAGGGTAGTTCGCTGAAAAACCGGCGCTGAAAGAACAAAATCAGGCAAACGCCGATGAAAATACAGGAATCGGCCACGTTGAAAATGGGCGTTGAGTAGTATTGCCCGCCCCAAACTGGCACCCAGTCGGGGATGAAGCCCTCCCAAACATCCACAAAAATCATGTCGATCACCTGCCCATGAAACCAGGGCGTTGGCGAACCGTAAGGCGCATTGTTGAGAAAAACCCCGTAGAACGTGCTGTCGATAACGTTACCCACTGCCCCCGCCAGAATCATGGACATGGCCCACAACAGGCCATTGGGCGCGCCCCGCTGTGCCAGGTGAACCAAATAGTAGCCAATACCGACCATGGCAAACAACCGGAATATGCTCAGCAGCAGTTTGCCGTATTCGTAGCCCAGCTGCATCCCAAAGGCCATGCCGGGGTTGAGCACATAGTGTAGTTTCAACCAGTTGCCCAGTACCCTGATTTGACCCGCAAAGCCGGGAGTCATGTAGGTATGAACAGCCAACTTCACGCCCTGATCCAGCGCGATCAGCAGGAGTGCCAGCACAAAAAAACGAATTGGATTTTTACGAATCATGTACAAAAGGCTGGCCCAACCGCTGGTTGGGCCGTTTACGGGAAAACCCGGCGGGAAGCCAATTAGTGCTCCCGTTGGGCAGGAACACTATTTACAGCCCTTCCGGCGTTTCAACTCATTGCTCACCAGCCTAAACTCACGGCTACTCTGCCCGGCAATGGATTTGTTTTCATCGGCCCGGCGAAACAGATAGGGCATTACCGCTTCAACGGGGCCATAGGGAACGTATTTGGCTACGTTATAACCGGCATTGGCTAAGTTGTAGGATATGTTATCGCTCATACCGTGGAGTTGCGCAAAGTAAATATGCTCATCGTTGGGTGCAATACCCATGCGCTTCATCTGCTGCAGGCAA
>JAYVAP010000606.1:0-5473 GCA_043750915.1 Spirosoma sp.
CCGACGACGAGCATAGTTTTGAACAACGTCGATTGGCCGTAGAGAAAGGTCTGGCCCGGCTGGGAGAAAAATGCCGCCGGACCATCGATTTGCATTATCTCCAGAAAAAATCGATGCGGGAAATAGCCACACTGCTGGGCTGGGCCAATGAGAATGTGGCCAAAAAAGAAAAATACCGCTGCCTTCAAAAACTTCGCCAGCTCATTGGCCTAAGCCAATGGGCTGATTAATTATTATCCTGCCACGCCATGACCAATCATCTTTTTGAGCAGTTTAGTGCCTATACCGACAACACCCTGCCCGGCAACCAGCGCCAGGCATTGGAGCAGCAGTTGGCGACCGATGCTGCGCTGCGGGCCGAACTCGAAGCCTATCATCAGTTCCGGTACAGCATTGAATCGGTCGCGCTGAAACAACGGCTGGAGCACCTGCATCACCGGCTCAACCGCCAGGGGGCATTGACCTACCCAACCCATTCACTACCGCCACCCATCCGCTTTCGCCCAGGGAGACCTGCCCGGGTAGCAGTAGTGATGGGGCTGATATTGCTGCTGGCCGGGGCTGGAATTTATTGGGCAACGCGCCCCACCCGCGCTGAACAGGTTTTTCTGTCCTACTACCAGTCCGAACCCATTGCGCGGAACTTCACTGATTGCGGTTTTGAGCTCGCACCGGGGGTGCAGGCCTACCGCAGCCGACAGTACCAACAAGCCCTGACCGAGTTCAACAAACTGCCCGGCCGGCAACCCTGCGTGTACTATTACCGGGGCTTGGTGCAGCTGGCACTTGGCCGCGCTCCCGCAGCCATTGCCGATCTGGAAAAGGCCGTAGCCCCACAGCCTGCTGCGCCCGGACTGACCAGCCAGAAAGCCGACTGGTATCTGGCACTCGCTTATTTGAAAAGTAACCGGCCCGGCGATGCCCGGCGGCAACTGGGCATTATAGCGGGTCAGGCGGGTCATCCTTTCCAGCGGGTAGCCCGAAAAGCCCTCGCCGATTATGACCATGCGTAGTAAGTCCGGTCTGTTGATGCTGCTCATGGGTTGCCAGCTTGCTGCCTGCTCAGTCCGGCCGGGACTGGGCACAACCCGAAACGGTGGCAGCGACGTGGTGGAGCCGCTCTGGATGCAAACCACCAGCAGGCCACCCGTCGATACGCTCCGCTGCACCAGAATAGTGGCCCTGCTGATTGGTATTGGTCAGTATGAGCCAGCCAGCGGATGGGAAAAACTAAATGCCCAAAACGATGTGGAACTAATGGCGGCTACCCTCCTCAGGCGGGGCGTTGAACCAGCCCGCATTCACGTCCTGACCGACGGGCAGGCAACAAAAACTGCTATGCTGAAAGCACTGAAAACCCTGGCCGATACGGTTGGGCGGGGTAGCCAGATTCTGGTGCTGTATGCCGGTCATGCCCGGCAACTGCCCGACGATTCGGGCGACGAAACCGACGGTTACGACGAAGCTATTGTTCCCTACGATGCCCCCCTGGTCCACAAATTTCAGCCCGCTGGCTACCTCCGCGATGACGAACTGAACAGCTGCCTGACCCAAATCAGGGCCGCACTTGGCCCCGCAGGTTCGCTCTGGCTGCTCTTCGATGCCTGCCACGCTCAAACCCTCCACCGGGGACCCTCCAGTCCCGGACTGGAGGCCCAACGCAGACGCGGGAGCGTTTTGCCGATGGGCCTGCCCGCAAAAACACGCCCGAAACAACCTGCCGCGTCCGGGCCAGGCTCCGACTGGTATGAAACGCCATCGAGACCGGCCAACCAGCTGGCTCCTTATGTGCTGTTTTCCGCTTCAACGGATGGCGGGCCAGATTTTGAAACCACCGATGCATCGGGTCGTTCTTTTGGTCCGCTGACCCGGGCGGTGGCTGAGGTTTGGGGCGATGGGTGCCCCGGAGAAACCTACCGCACTTTATTTGGCCGGGTGGCCACCACCATGACCCGCTACGCGCCTTATCAGCAACCCGGTTTGGAAGGCGATGCCGATGGACCCGTACCTCACTGCGGGTGGGCCGGCTTAGTAAATGAACGGGCCTGTCGAACCACGGGCGAAGGGTTGCGGGTGGCATGGCCAGACCAGGATATGGTGCTCACCGCCATGTTGCAGAACCTGCCATTTGTGCAGCGGTCAAACCAACATCCCGACCTGCGCATCGACCGCCGAAACGGGCATTACCGGCTCTGGGCAACGGCCGGGGAGCAACGATTGCTCATGCCCAGTGGATCAGCGGGGGCGTGTGCCGAACGAATCCGGCAGTATTTTGCCCGCCGTGTGCTGTTTCAGCTCCAGCAAACAAACCCTGACTTTCGGGTGAAGGCCACCATGCAGCGGGTGGCTGTGCAAACCCGGCAGGGCCAAACGATGGTGACCGATACACTGCCAGCGGCCGTAACAGCGGGGTTGCCGGTGTTTACTATTTCGGCCCGCGAACGCGTTGTGCTCACGCTGACCAACACCGGGCTAAAACCGGCCTGCCTGACCGTTGTTGATCTGCAACCCGATGGCACGCTGCACGTGCTGATGCCCGGCGCGGGCCAGTTGGCGACCAGCTACCGGTTGTTGCCGGGTCAATCGCTGAGTCAGCGCATCCGGATGACCGAACCGGCTGGTGCCGAAGTTTACAAAATCCTCCTCACCCCTGAACCAGTTAACCTGCGGGCAGTGCTGCAAACGCGGGGCAACTACCCCGCCCGGCACCCCTACGAACGCTTGTTTCAACGCAGCTATGTGACGCGTGGAGAAGCCGGAACCCTGCCCATTCAACTGTCAGACGCTGCCGGGGCCACAGCAGAAATAGCGTTCTGGGTCAAAAACAGTCGATAAATCACCAAACAATATATCCGTCCATGCGTATAAGAATTTACAATCAACTGCTGTTACCAGCCATTTTCCTGTTGTGCGCTGGTTCGGCTCTGGCCCAGAGCTGGCAAAAACTCAATGACCGGGTGGATTCGCTCACAAACGCGGCCAACTACCCGGAAGCAGCCATCGTTGCCCGACAAGCCCTGAATGGAGCCGAGGCTGCGTTTGGCAAAGACCACCCAAACTATGCCCGCTCGCTTTGGAAACTGGGTAATGTACAGTTGGAGAAAGGTGACTATGCAGCTGCCGAAGTCACGTTGATGGCCAGTCAGGATTTATACAAGAAACGGAGCAGTATCCACGATACCTGTTATGTGGATATTCTGAAAGACATGGGTATTCTGTACCGAATTCAGGGCAAGTACCCGGCAGCGGAAACCATTCTTCTGGAAGCAGTTCGGGTAACGGAGCAGTTGAGCGGAAAAGGAAACAGGGTTTACGCCAACATACTCGGCAGTTTGGGCAATGTGTATGCGGCCAGTCAGAACTATAAAAAAGCCGAATCGCTGCTGCTCACGGTGCTGGCCCTGAAAGAAAAACTTCTGGGTAAGCAGAACGACGATTATGCCAATACCCTGAACTCATTAGGCATTGTGTACCAAAATCTGGAAGACTATCCACGCGCCGAATCGTATATGCTGGAGGGGTTGCACATCTGGGAGGAAACACTGGGCCCTGACCACCCCAATGTGGGTGCTTTGCTGGGTAACATTGGGTTTCTGTACCTGAACCAGGGGGATTATCAGGCTGCCATTCAGCTCTTGACAAAGGCGGCTGCCATTCAGGAGCAAAAGGGACCCGGCTCGCTCAATCATATTGTCGCGCTGAGCAATACTGCCCTCTGCTACACCCGCACAAGGCAGTATGAAAAAGCCGATAGTTTATACAGGAAACTGCTCATCCTTACAGCCCGAAAGTTGGGCACCGATCACCCGCAATATGCGACCATACTGAATAATCTGGGCTTTGTGGCCGAAGCGCGGGGGCAGTATCCGGTTGCCCTGGAACAATACCAGCGTGCCCTGACAACATACAGCGCAAAAACAGGTGTAGAAACAACGGGCACTGCCGAAATGATCGGTAACATAGCCAGCACCTACCAATCGATGAATAAACTCAGCCTGTCGGACTCGCTATACCAGAAATCGTTGGCCAGCATGAGCAAACTGGTGGGTACAAACAGTCTTCGGTATGCCGGTACGCTGGATAACTATGCCCGCCTGCTGGTCAGTAAAAATCAGCCCGACAAGGCGTTTGCGAACATGACAACCGCACAAACGATTATCAGCCGGAACCTGACGAAGAATTTCCTCTACCAAACCGCTCGTCAGAAAGAGAACCTGCTCGCTAAATGGGTGCCCTATGTGAGCACTTCGTTTACTATGGCCCTGATATACCCGCAACGTAGCGACGTGGCCCAGCTGGCCTACACGGGTAACCTGTTTCTGAGAAATCTGCTGCTCAGTCAGCACATCGGCCTTTTTGCAAACGGTGCGCAAACGGCTGACCCCCGGCTTCGGCTACTGACCGACACGTTGCGGCAAGTCAGCAACCAGATTGCCAGCCAATACACCCTGCCCGTGGCGCAGCACCAACACCTCGACTCGCTCGAAGCGCGTGCCGAAAAGCTCGAAAAAGAACTCGCCCGCCAGTCGGCTCCTTTTCGGCAGACACAGCGGGCTTTGCAAGTGCGGTGGGAACACATACGGGATGCCCTTAAACCCACCGAAGCCGCCGTTGAGTTTGTTAGCTTCCCCTATTACAACGGCCGGCAACCAACCGATTCCGTGCGCTACATGGCCCTGGTCCTGCGACCGGGCAACAAGGCTCCGCAGGTGGTGCCACTGCTGCATCACGAGGGCCAGCTGCGCCGGTTACTGGCGCACAAAACAGCCCTCCTGGGCGGGGCCGCACACTACGCAACCCGTGGTTCTGAACTCGACACCGATCAACTCACGAAAGGCGATTCGCTTTACCAGCTTATCTGGCAACCCATCGACCGGCTGCTCAGGGGCGTAAAAACGGTGTATCTCGCACCAGCAGGGCTGCTCCATCAAGTGTCGTTTGCCGCCCTACCCTGCCAGCACACGGCTGCTCAAAAACAGCCGGGCTACCTGGCCGACCGTTACCAGCTGCGGCAAATGAGCAGCACCGCACAGGTGGCCATGGCAGCGAGTGACGATGCTGACACCTACCCACGCATCGACAGTGCAAAACTGTATGGTGGCATTCAATACGACTCCACCGGCGCACCCAGCCAACCAAACGCCAGCCCGGCGGGTGCATGGCCTTTTTTGCCCGGCACCCAGCGCGAAGTTCAACAGATCAGCCGGATCATTGGCCAAAAGGCAACCCAGAAAACGGGCACTGCCGCCACCGAAGCCGACCTGAAAGCCCTGTCGGGAAAGTCGCCAACGGTGCTGCATTTGGCTACGCATGGGTTTGCCTTTCCTGATCCGGCTGTTTCTCCGGCAGACTCGGGTAAGGGGCAAAGCGGGGCACGGTTCCGGCACGTTGCCAACCCCCTCGTCCGAACGGGTCTCCTGCTGGCCGGAGCCAACCACGTCTGGCAGGGCGGAAAGATGCCTCCGGGCCAGGA
>JAYVAP010000607.1:0-2580 GCA_043750915.1 Spirosoma sp.
ATTGGGTGAAGTCGTGGTAACGGCCGTGGGTATTCAGCGCGAGAAGCGGGCACTTGCCTACGCGGTGACGAACGTGAAGGGCGACCTACTTCAGCAACGTTCCGAGCCAGACCCCCTGCGGGCACTATCGGGCAAAGTACCGGGCGTAAGCATCATCTCGGGTGGTGGTGCGCCGGGTCAGGGGACCAAAATTAACATCCGGGGCAGCAACTCCTTCACGGGCAGTAACCAGCCGCTGTTTGTTGTCGATGGTATTCCTTTCGATAACTCCTCGAACGGTAACTTCCCCGGCGAGACCCAGAATGGCTACGGCAGCAATTCGGTTGTTTCCAACCGGGCCTACGACATTGACCCCAACAACATTGAGGCCATGACGATTCTGAAAGGTGCAGCAGCATCTGCTCTGTACGGCTCGCGGGCAGCCAACGGCGTAATCGTAATCACCACCAAGTCGGGCAGCAAAACGGCGCGTAAAGGACTGGAGGTGACCTACAACGGCTCCTATTCGACCGAGCGAATCTCGACCATTCCCGATTACCAGAATACTTATACGCAGGGGTCCAACCAGCAGTATAACGGGGGCTTCATTGGCAACTGGGGTACGGTCTTCCCATCGGAAGTGGATCGTATCAATGGACAACTGGGTTTTAATCGCTACACAAAAACCATTGTGGATGGCTATCCCGAAGGAACTGTCGAGCACCCGCTCGGCGGAGGGGGATCATCTTTTGCCAACGTGCGTTTTCCGCAGATATTTCCTGAGTTTGTCATACAGGATGGCGCACTCAAAGGCCGGGGAATTCCGGTGCCCCTACAGTCGTATGACATCATTGGCGGCTTCTTCAAACAGGGCAGCGTTATTGAAAATGGCATCAACATTTCATCGACGGGCGATAAAACATCGCTGAACGCCGGTATTTCACGCACAACCAACCAGGGAATTATTCCTAATTCCTTCACCAAGCGGACATCGATCAACTTTGGCGGTAATGCCACCTTATCGAACAAACTGGGTGTGTCGGGCAACGTAAACTACGTGAACACCCAGCAGCAAAGCCCGCAGTCGGGTGCTTCGTATTTTGCAGATTACGGTGCCGGCTCAAGCTCATCTATTTATGACCGGCTGTTCTACCTGCCCCGAAACTATAACCTGAACGGCTATCCTTTCGAGAACCCCGTCGATGGCTCAAATGTGTTTTACCGTGCCTTAGACAACCCGCTCTGGATTTCCAAATACAGCCTTTACAATTCCAATGTGAACCGCGTGTTTGGCAACATGGCCCTGACCTATGACGTAACGCCCTGGTTAAACCTGACGGCACGTGGTGGCATAAATGCCTACAACGAAACCCGCCGGAATGGTATCCGTCCGGGTGGGAACGTGTTTCCGCTGGGCCGGGCATCGCGCTCGGAGTTGAACTTCATCGAAACCGACCTGACCTTCCTGGCCACGGCATCGAAAGATTTTGGCGAGCGCTTTTCAGCTAAGCTATTAGTGGGCATCAACGCCAACGAACGGCGTCGTGGCCGGGCCGAACTGCTGGGCGAGCAGATCATTGACCCGAACGTACTCATTGTGGGCGCCACACTGACCCAAACAGCCCGCGAGTACAATGAAAAACGGCGGCTCTACGGTATATTTGGTGAGTTGTCATTGTCCTACAACAACTACGCGTTCCTGTCGGGCAGCGTTCGTAACGACAATTCATCTACCTTGCCCGCTGCCAACAACAGCTATTATTACCCGGCTGTTTCCGGCTCGTTCGTTTTCACCGATGCCTTCAAAATACCCAAGAATATCCTGACATTTGGTAAAATTCGGGCTAACTACGCCACAGTCGGTAGAGATGCCGATCCGTATAGTATCTCTACCGTCTTTAACTTAGACCGTGCCTTTATCAATGCGGTGCCTAACTCAACGGCTGCGTTGCCTCAAACGCTGAATAATTCGACGCTGAAGCCCGAATTTACGACAGAGATAGAAATAGGTACAGAACTTCAGCTCTTTAACAACCGCATTAATATTGATTTGGCCCTATTCAAGCGGATGTCAACCGATCTGATTGTACCCCGTCGTGTGCCGGCTTCAACAGGTTTCTTCAACGAGTTTGTCAATGCCGGTCGAATTGATAACAAGGGTCTCGAACTGGCGCTAACGGTTGTGCCGGTTCGCCTGAACAACGGTTTCCAGTGGTCATCGACGGCCGCTTACACGCGGCTTATCTCAAAGGTAATTGATGCCGGCCTGTCGAAGGAGATTTTTCTTGGCGGAACGGGTGCCTCATCGCTGGGAACCATGCACCGGGTAGACAATCCGTTCGGTATGATCTTCGGAACCGTAAATGCCCGCAATGCAGACGGCAAACTGCTGATTAACCCCAACACGGGTTTTCCGTTTACGTCGCCCCAGTCGCAGCTGATTGGCAACCCCATGCCTGATTTTACGTTAGGCTGGACCAACACCTTTACCTGGAAAGGCTTCACCCTGGAGGCCCTGATCGACTATCGGAAGGGGGGTAAGCTATTTTCCACAACGGCGGCTTCGCTGTTGTTGCGCGGTCAGTTGAAGTTCTCGGAAGA
>JAYVAP010000608.1:0-4214 GCA_043750915.1 Spirosoma sp.
CAAGGTTCAGGATTTATACCCGTAATTTATCGACCGCTGCGCCCGAAGATTATGCCGTCGGGGGCCTGCAGTTTTTACCCGCCTGGGCCAATATCGTTGGCGGAGTAGTGACGAATGCAGTCAGTTACTTCACGGCGAATGATTTTACCGGCGACGGGGCAGACGATGTACTGATGGCGAAGATGAACGCAGGTAGCAACACAACGATCAATTTTATCCGGATTTATGTCAGTATACCCAATCCCAACTGGGCAACCAACGGGCAACCACGAATTAGTTTCGACTCGCTGACCATTGACCCACCATTCGGATGTACCCGGATTAACCCAACGGGAAATTTCCTTTTCCCCGGCGATTTCAATGGCGACGGCATTCAGGATTTGCTGAGTATGCTCAGTAGTACAGCTAATGGTTCAAATACAGCGCATATTTATTACAGCCAGCAGCCAAACACTTCTTTTGGGACAATCGGCAGTGTCAATTTACAATTCCCGGTTGACCAATGGTCTGATGCCGATAAAGTACAGGTGCTGGATTTTAATGGCGATGGCAAAAGTGACCTGATGCTGATAAAAAATGGGAGATGCGAAATTATTACGTTAGATGGCTACATCGCCCGCCAACTCTATTATACTTCTTCCAGTTCCTATCTCAATAACAATGGTCTGTTTTATCCCGGCGACTTCAACGGCGACCAGAAAACCGACTTCCTGATTAAAAATAAGAACACCAACACCTGGCAGGTCCTTATCTCAACGGGTAAATTCTATCAGGAAAGTGGCTTTACCTTTAACCGCACGCCCAACACAGACCCCTACACGGGCGATCAGGTGGTAGTGGCCGATTTTAATGGCGACGGCAAATCGGATGTTGTTCACGCCTGGCAGGCCAGCTATGGCAATGCTGAACTGGACATTTATTATGGGAAAGGTTATACCAGCTATAATATGTCGTTTGTCCGGGTTCACCAAAACTGGGCAGGCAATTTGGGGGGGCCTGCCGCAGCTAATTTGGGAGCCTCCCCCCTGATGGTTGGCGATGCCAATGGGGACGGGCGGGCCGATCTGTTCAACTTCAGGGATATTTTCACACCCATGGACATTTTCTACTTTCGGCGGGAGGGCACGGAAACGCTGCTGGCGAAAGTAAAAAATGGCTACGGACATGAACTCAGGTTCAGCTATAAAAAACTGACCGATGAAACACCCCAGCCCTCTTTTTACACGCAGGGTGCCCGAACGCCCTACCCCCTGCTGACGATGCCCTTGCCGATGTATGCTGTTTGGGAGCAGAGTGGGCAAAACGGCATTGGGGGGCTGTCAAATATCCAGTACAGCTACAGCGGTTTGCGCCTGCACCGATCCGGTAAGGGCTTTCTGGGATTCACCACCATTACCGCTTCGAACCTGGCTACCGGTATCAAAACTGTCTCTGCCAATGCGTTTAACAATACGTTCTTTGCATCGGCCCCCTACCAGACCAGTACCTACCTCACCGCCACCGGTGCCTTACTGACCCAAACCGCAGTGAACAACGAATGGGTTGACCGAGGCAACAAACGATTTTGGTATCGGGTCAATGGCACGACAACCTACAACGTTTTCGAGGGTCGAACGGCCAGCAGCAGCATGAGTTATGATGGCTATGGTAACGTAACCCAAACCACGGCAAATAATGGCATTGAGAGCAGCACAAGCAATACCCAGTACGGCCAGTTTGGCACACCCATGCCCGCCAGGCCAACCCAAACCACTACGACCAAAACCAGAAACGGCCAAAATCAATACAGCGTTACAACCACTTTTGGCTATAATAATATCGGGCAACTCACCGGCAAAACCGAGTTTGCAGGTCTGCCCAGAAGCATTACCACGGCCTATTCCTATAATAACCTCGGCAACCTGACCGCCACAACGGTTAGCCCGGCGGGTATGGCCAGCCGAAGCAGCTCGGCAAGCTACGACGACAAAGGACGCTTTGCCCGCTCGGCTACCAATATGCTCGGCCAAACCAGCAGCGCGGAATTTGATGCCCGATGGGGCATAATCACCCGTGAAACCGGTATCGATGGGCTAACCACTACCTACGAATATGATGCCCTGGGCCGACTCAGGAAAACCAACCTCCCACAGGGATACAGCATCTCTCAGAACTACGGCTGGGACTTTAATTATGGGGCCATCTACTACACCTATGCGCAGCATCCGGCCAAACCCGATGTGAAAACCTGGTATGACCTGCTGGGCCGGGCCGTACGAACTGAAACGGAAGGCTTTGGCGGGCAGTGGATCATCCAGACCACCAACTACGATGCCCGAGGAAATGTAGACTCCTCCACGCAGCCTTACAAACCCGGTGAGCCGGTGCTGACAAACACGACCAGCTACGATGCCTACAACCGCCCCACCAGCACCGGCAACGATAGCTTTGGCAGAACCAATATCAGCTACGCCTATGCAAACGGCAACCTCACCCTCTCGACCACAAACCCCGCCGGGCAAACTTCTTCTAAAACAACCGATGCCAGCGGCCAGCTCATCAGCGCTACCGATCAGGGCGGAACCCTCAACTATACCTACAACAGTCAGGGCAAACAGCTGACCGTGGTCAAAGACGGCCTTACGCTCACCAGCAGTGAATATGACGCTTATGGCCAGCAAACTAAACTGACCGACCAGAACGCGGGCACAACCACCTACGACTACGATGCGCTGGGGCAACTAACCAACCAGAACAATGCCGCCGGCCAAACCACCAATATGCAATATGACCTGATGGGCCGCAACACCAGCCGACAGGGACCCGAAGGCACCACCACCAGCGAATATTACGGCAGTGGCAGCGGAGCCGCTACCAACCAACTGCGCAAAATTACTTCCTTCGGGGGCAACACAGAAGAATACAGCTACGATGCCTTTGGCCGGTTGAGCCAGCTAAAAGAAACCATCGATGGCTCTGACCATACCAGCAACACCAGTTATAACACCTACGGCGACATTACGAGCCGAAGTTTTCCCTCCGGCTTTGGACTGCGCTACGAATATGACGGCAACGGCTATCCAACCACCATCCGAAATGCCGATAACACGGTTACGCTCTATACCAACAACGGGCTTAGTGGTCAGGGGGTTAACACCAGTTACCGCTTAGGCAATGGTAAAAACGCCACCATCAATCACTACTACGGCATGCCCACCCAGTACTTCACCGACGGGGTGCAGAATCTGGAACTGTCCTGGAACTACAGCAGCGGTAATCTCAACCAGCGCAAAGACAACCGCACAGGACGACAGGAAAACTTTGGCTACGACAACCTCAACCGACTAACCTCGGCCACCGTGGCCGGGCAAAATGCACAATCGGTTAGCTACGGATTTCTGGGCAATATCGATGCCAAGTCAGATGCGGGCGCCTACACCTACGATGCCGCCCGGCGCAACGCCATCACGGCCATAACCAACCCCAACGGGGTGGTGCCCAACACCGGCCAGAACATTGCCTACACCGCTTTCTCGCAGCCCGCCACCCTCAGCGAGAATGGTTTTGAACTATCGTATGGCTACGGCTCAGACTATGAGCGCGTCCGAAGCATTACCAAACAAAACGGCAACGAGATTAACCGCCGTTATTACTTTGGCGACTACGAAAAAGACATTACCGACGGCACCACCCGGCACCTGCACTACATCAGCAGCCCGGCGGGTCTGATTGCCATTGTGGTGCGCGAAAACGGCAGCGACAACTTCTACTATACCTACACCGATCACCTGGGTTCTATTCTGACGGTGACCAACAGCAGCGGGGGCATCGTGGCTGAGCAGAGCTTCGATGCCTGGGGCCGACGGCGAAATCCCGCCAGCTGGGTACCCTACGCATCGGCCACCGAAGCGGGCACGCTGCTCGTCTGGCTATACCGGGGATACACAGGCCACGAGCAACTCGACCGATTTGGCCTTATCAACATGAACGGAAGGCTATACGACCCCACACTGGCACGCGTGCTTAGCCCCGATAATTATGTGCAGGACCCTTTCAATACACAATCATTTAACCGATATTCGTACGCATTTAACAACCCACTCAGATATAATGACCCGGATGGTAACAATCCATTCATAGTAGGAGCCATTTTGGGTGGGTTGGGGTATTTTGTGGGTACGGCCTTTTCTAATGGGGGCTTTCGCAACTGGGACTGGGGACAGTTTGCCGGCTCA
>JAYVAP010000609.1:0-2402 GCA_043750915.1 Spirosoma sp.
AGGTGACGCAGCAACCCGTTATCGGAGCTACTATTCGCGTAACCGGTACAGACCTGGGAATTACGACCACTGTTGACGGAGCCTACAGACTAACCAATGTGCCGCTTGGTCGGCGAACGGTGCTGGTGTCGGCCATCGGTTACGAACCACAAACAATCTCTGACGTTGACGCAACATCGGGCAAAGAAGTGGTACTACGCATCCAATTGGCAGAGGGCATCACCCAACTGGGCGAGGTGCAGGTACGTTACAACCGGGAGCAGGACCCATTGGTAACAAATAGTGCCATAGCTACGCTGAGTGCGCGGTCATTCAACGTAGAAGAAACCAAACGTTACGCCGGTTCGCTGGGCGATCCAAGCCGGATGGCCGCCAATTTCGCCGGGGTGGTAGCCAATAACGATTCCCGAAACGACATTATCATTCGGGGAAACTCGCCGTTAGGGTTGCTGTGGCAACTTGAGGGTATGAACATACCGAACCCGAACCATTATGGTTCTACGTATAATACGGGGGGGGTGGTGAGTATTCTGAACAACAACGTGCTGGCTAAAAGTGACTTCTTCACCAGCGCGTTCCCTGCCAATTACGGCAACGGCACATCGGGCGTTTTCGACCTGCGGATGCGGGAAGGGAACAACGAAAAACGCGAGTACGTGGCTCAGTTAGGATTCAATGGGTTTGAAGTGGGGGCCGAAGGTCCGCTTCTGGCCATGCCCAAAGACCCGTCTGTTCGCCGGGCATCATTCCTGATCAATTACCGGTACACCGCACTGGGACTGCTCAAAAATCTGGGGGTTCAGATCGGTACGGCCAGTCCTCCGCTTTATCAGGACGTGAATATGAAATTTACCTTTCCGCTGCGCAACAACCGGAAAATTACCCTGTTCGCCCTCGGTGGCCTAAGCCGGATCAACCTGCTTGGCAATGATATCGACACCACCCGCGCCGATTTCTACGGTCGTCCCGACCAGAACATTTACCCTACTTTCAGGAGCGGAATTGCCGGGCTTACCTACGAGACCCGCTTGTCGGCCAATACCTTCGCCAAATTTGTGGTGGGAACGAGCTACGCCAATCAACTATACCGCGAGGACTCATTGGCCATCGTTCGGGGCGAACAACGTTCATTTCCGGTCACCGATGCCAGATTTTCAGCCCTAAAATACTCTCTGGTAGCGAACCTGACCCATAAGTTCAGTGCAAAAAGTACGGTATATTTCGGCGGCATGATCGATTACAGTGCCACCGATATCTTTCGTCAAAAAGCCATCAGCCCCACTACCAACCGAATCTGGGCCAACCTGAGCGACAATCTCATTCTGAGTCAGGCATACGTAAACTGGCGGTACCGGGCCGGTACCCGCCTGACGCTCAACAGCGGTTTGCACGGGCAACACCTCAACTTCAATGGGCAAGCCGTAGTGGAGCCACGGCTGGGCCTGAGCTACCGGACGGGCGAACGGGGCGAGATAACGCTGGGCTACGGTCTTCACCATCAGGCACAAGGGGCCTACACCTATTTTATACTCGACCCCGCCGGGAACGCCACAAACCGGAATCTGCGCTTCTCCCGAAGTCAGCACCTGGTGGCGGGCTACAAAACAACGGTCGGGCAATTCTACAGCCTCAAACTGGAAACGTATTATCAGGCACTGGACCAGATTCCGGTGCATCGCTACGCGTCGGCGTTCAGTTTGCTCAACGAAGGGTCAGGCGCGGCTCCTGTCGATCAGTTTAGCTTAGTGAACAATGGTACGGGCCGGAACTACGGGGTTGATATGACCTTCGAGCGAATGATGCAAAAAGGGGTGTATGTGCTGATTACCGGCTCCCTGTTCGACTCGAAGTACAAGGGTTCAGACGGCATCCTCCGCAACACGGCCTTCAATACCAATTATGTGCTGAACCTGTTAGGCGGCAAAGAATGGCGACTGAAAAAACAGGGCAATACGCTTGCTGTCAACGTTCGGTTTACCACAACGGGTGGCCGTTACTTTACGCCCCCCAATGTGGCGGCTTCCCGCGCCGTTGGTGAGCTGGTCGAGGACGCACGACTGGCCTTCACAGCGCAACAACCGCCTTACCTCCGATTGGATTTGAAGGTTGCCTACAAACGCAACTACCAGCGAACAGCCCTGGAACTGGCCCTTGATCTGCAAAATGCGACGGGCAACCAAAACGTATTTCGGCAGGGCTATAACCGAACCAATCAGATGATTTCTACCGAATATCAGCAGGGTTTCTTCCCAGTCCCAACGATCCGGTACACCTTTTAAAGGGTATCAACAAGTCTCGAATCAACTGAGATCAGCTGGTCAGGTAAGCTATGATCAGCCTAAATACCTCATAGCGATTTCCTATGCTGCCGGATTGCTACGTACATGAGTAGTAAAGTTAAA
>JAYVAP010000610.1:0-2248 GCA_043750915.1 Spirosoma sp.
CTCTTCGCGCTCCTGAGCGTAGCCCGTGGTGGTCTCGCAGCGCAGATTACCCGTGGGCTGCCAGTTGGCAACCCTATTATTGTCGCAGGGATCAATACAGTTTGCCGTAATGACAATAGCGTTCGACCACGCGCTTTCGGGGCCGCCCGTACAACCGTTGAGATCGCCCTGCGGCAGGCATTTAGCCCGGTAGGTGCCTTCCTGAAAACCGCTGATAACGCTTAGGCCGCTGCTGGCCTGCCGACAGAAAAGGTAACCATTCTGGTCGATAAACTTAATAATACCCCCGCTACAGCCCTGTACGTTTATAGAAGTATACCTGTTTTGGGCCCCACAGGCGGTCGGCGAATCCGACGACAGGGTAGGTGTAGGGGCAGTGACCGGCGGGTTGCACCGCTGGCCCGTGGCTACCCAGCGGGTTTGGTTGTAGGTGACCGAGCAGGCATTGTTGTCTTTCTCTTCGCGCTCCTGGGCATAGTTTGTCGAGGCATCGCAGCGCACACTGCCCGTGGGTTGCCAGTTGGCAACCCTGTTATTGGCGCAGGGGTCAGTGACCGAGCACGGAAATTGGTAAACCTCATCCCGAAAGCAGATAATGGTTTCGTTGGGTGCCTGTATGCCCACTGTGTAGCGGCCAGCAGGCAGAGACCTATACTGGATATTGGCTGGCAGGCTGCTAATAAGATTCCTGTCGAGCATCTGACCATTTCGGTAGAAAAAAACCGTGCTGCCCAGACTGGGAGAAGAAATAAAAATAGATATACTTAGATCGGCACAATTTTGAGTTATCTGCGTTATAAAAGCCCCGGGCGAAGGGCAAACTTCAGGTCTGCTGCACCCCGACGTTTGCACACTAACGGTAGCCTGCCTGGCACTACAGCCAACTTTGGTCAGGCTTATCGTATAGGTAGCAGAGCCATCGGCGTTTTGGGCGGGTGCCGTGGCCGACAAACCACTGGACGACCAATTGTTAGGTCCCGACCAGGTGGCCGTCACCCCGGCGCAATTACCAGTGCAGTTGGCGTTCAGCGGGGCCGTTGCATTGCAGCCTACCGTGGGCGTGGGCGTGCTGGCACTAACGCCGAAGCTACAACCAGACCCGCCCGGCGGATTACCGCCACCGCAGTCGGGCAGGGCCGTAACGGTAACCGCGTTTGTACTGAAAAATATCTCTTCAGGGCATACATCCGTCCGGCAACTCGCACTATAGTTTCCGCTGGTAGTAACATTAATAGAAAGACCTGTTTCACCTGTAATCGGTAATCCATCCCGGTACCAGGTAACACTGGCGATACATAAATCACCGTTTAACGTTACTGAAGGGGAGAAACCGGCACCTCCGTTTGGGCAAATAGTGACCGATTGCGTTCCGGTCGGATAGCCCCCAGGAACGATATAAATCGGAGAAGTTTCATTACAAGCGTTGGTTATCAGGCTGTCTATATCCTCCTCATTAATCCCCTTCGGCACTTCGTAGGAAATTTTCAGGTAGCAACTTTTATTATTCTTTTCTCTGATATAAATGAACCCTTTCAGCCGGGTAGCCTTGAGCACGTTGGCTGACCCGAACCGTACACTGTCGGCACTATACTCGTAGTCGGCTACGTTTCCCTGTAATACAGTAACGGTTATAATCGATACCCTGCGAGCCCGCTGACCAATGACCAATCTGATAACCTTGTTTTTAAGGCTACAGGCCGTATCGGCCGGGGCTGCCTGCCGGGCCTGCGTGGTGTTGGCTTGGGCCGGTGCAAGCGTGAAGTCGAGTACTGTTTTCTGCTCAAATATACTGCCCCCCGTGGCATCCTTAGGTCCCCGCAGCAGGGTGAAGCGGGTGTTTTGGGTGGGCCGGGTAAAGTGGCCCCGGAGGGTGTAAGTTAGGGGCAAACCCGGATTGGGTTGAAAGTCGCCCCCCACATAGTCGACATACGTGCCGCCGGTTTGCTCAAAACCGTCGGGCATAATCAGTTTCAGGCTAAAGGAACGCTGGGCCTCGAAAAAAAACAGCTGACTGGGCAAAATCGGCAGCAGATCGGCCGTGATGGTAATGGCTATTTCTTCGCCCACCGCCACACTTTGCCGGTCGGCCTGCATCCGAAACCGGATTGGGTCGGGCCCGCCTGTTCCCCGGCGCGGGTCATTTACAGGGTCTATAGGGGGTAAAAGCGTTGCTGATGAGTCGGTATAAGAGCCAACAGACCCAGGGCGGCTAACGGGTTTAAGGAGGGAAAGGAGGGATTGAGCCAGG
>JAYVAP010000611.1:0-2373 GCA_043750915.1 Spirosoma sp.
TAGTGAACGGACAAATTCTGACGGCCCCGCGTGGCACGGGTGGATTCGGTTATGACCCGCTTTTTGTGCCTGATGGCCACAACCGGACGTTTGCGGAGATGAGTTCCGCCGAGAAAAACGGCATCAGCCACCGGTCGCGGGCACTCACTAAAATGGTTACCTACCTGCGGGAGCAGCCGTAGACCAGTCGGGCAGAAAGTACGGGGGCTGCGGCTCCCTAAACAACAGCCCAAAAAATAGACCTGCACGAATGGGGCTGTTGATTTGCCCCACCCGACTACCAAAAAAAAGCCCGCCGACAGTTTATTGTCAGCGGGCCTTTTTTTGGAAATTATGGGCTAAATCCCGGACGATTTAATAGAATTTCGCCCGGCGGTCTTCTACTTTAGCAGCATCTTTGATGGCTTCGTTGATGGACAAACTCATTCGCGATACGCTGTTCTGCTCCAGTTGGTTTTTGTAAAGCGTGTAGTCAGCAACAGCAGGAGCGGGGATTTTTTTGGTTGTTTCCAGCACCAGAACGCCACTTTCACCGGCTATGGGTTTCGAGCGTTTACCCGGCTTCAGGCCAAATGTTGTTCCAATAGCCGTTGGATCAACGCCCGCACTCCGCAGGAAACCCGTGGCCAAATTCAAATCAGGCACTGTTTCTACCAGGGCACCGGCACCGTATTTCTGCGCCATTGTCTCCAGCGATCCACCAGCCGTACCCAATTTGGCCATGATCTGATCGGCCTTCAGCTGGTTACGAACTTTGGTTTCAAGCTCGTTGCGGTAATCGCTTAAAGCAACTTTGTCCTTGCTTGTTTTACCCGTGAGTACCGCAATCACATACTGGTCGCCAATCTCGAATGGTTCCGACACGTCGTTTACGTCGGTTTTATCTTCGAATGCCCAGCGCACCAATGTCCGGGCATCGGTCAGGGCATTGACCTGGTTGGCACTTTCGGGCAGGCGGTCGGCAGTGGCCACAACCAGCGATTTATCTTCTTTTACTTTCGCATTGAAAGTCTCCTTTGTATTCGCGTCTGAGGCAAACTGGTCGGCTTTGCGCAGGGCTTCGTCGCGCGTAACCTGACTGGGGGCAATGGTTTTGCCAATGGCGGCCACGCGGTAGAGCGTGTTGGTTTTGGCCTGCGTTACTTTGATGATGTGAAATCCAAAATCCGTTTCTACCAACCGGGGAATCAGCCCTGTTGATGCGGCTGCGAACACGGCTGCTTCAAACGGTTTCACCATCTGGCTATTGTTTTTAAAGTAGCCGAGGTCGCCCCCATTTCGGGCCGATCCGTCGGCACTGTTGGCTTGTGCCAGGGCCTCGAAACTGGCACCGCCCTGAATTTGGGTCAGAATGGCCTGAGCACGGCGCCGGGCAATGGCTTTGGCCGAATCCGTTTTGGCGGTGGGCTGAATCAGGATATGGCTGGCGCGGGCCGTGAAGCTGGTGTCTTTTTTGGTGCCACCGTATTTGTAAATAAAATACGTGTTGCCCTCGCGAAAAGGGCCGTAGATTCCGCCCGGCGAAAACGAAGGGATGGAAGCCCGCAGTTGCTCCGGCATTTCGCCCGCCGTCAGATAGAGCGGCACCCGAACGTCGCTGTTCTGCTGGGCAAACGTCGAGTCATTTTTGGCTGCGCCCAACCCACGGGCCAGCGTTTTTATTTCGCTGTAAAGCGTTGCGCTGTCTTCTTTCGAGGGGGCTACCGAGAATGTTACATACTCAATCGACCGGGTACTGGCACCCGGATATTCATCTTTGTGCTTATCAAGGTAATCCTGCAACTGCCCGTCGGTTACTTTCACCGTGGTGTCGTTGATGGCGTAGTAAGGCACAAACAGGAACTTTACGTCGGCTTTGGCATTTTGCGCCTGGTATTCGCGCTCGGCTTCGGCGGTGGTGGCAAAAACCGACAGGCGCATGAGTCCTTCGTATTTTTCGCGCAGCCGGTTAGACGCTAAATTTTTCTCGAAATTTCCCCACGCCTGCTGTTGCTGGGGCGGCAGATTTTTCAGGCCCTTGAGGTAGCTGATGATACCGCTCTTATCGAAGACTCCCGTTTTCGGATTAGAAAATGCCTGCCGCACTTCGGGACTGATGTTGTTGCCCTGCACCATATCAACGAGTTCTTCAGTCGACACTTTCAGTCCGAGCTTGTCGAATTCTTTTTGATAGGCAATCTCAAACAGCAGTTGATTCCAGGCCTGCTCACGAAGTTGAGCCATATCCTGCTCGGCGGGCGGGCGGCCCGACTGCTGCTCAAACTGTGCCCGGAGGGCATCTACTTTTGCATTGAACCCCTGAGAGTCAATAGATTGGCCGGATATTTCGCCGACTTTCTGTTGGTCTCCACCAAACAGCAAGCTCCGGCCGCC
>JAYVAP010000612.1:0-6837 GCA_043750915.1 Spirosoma sp.
GAAGACGGGCTACTTTGGCTTGTGCTTTTGCGTAGTTTTTGCTCTGTTTTTTTACGCCTTTGCGATACTTCTTACTGACTTTTCGCTGGGCCAGCTTCAGCTGGCGTTTATGACGTTTGTAGGGCTTAACAGCTTGAAAAACAGTGCTATTCGACATCGTTGCCAGCGTTTTAACGCCTAAGTCAACGCCTACTATATCCGATTGTTTTTCGGTCTTAACCGGCTCAAAGGCTACTCTAAAAGAGATGAACCAGTGGTCGGCAGTGCGGGTAATGCTAACGTTTTTGATTGGGCAATCAGGCAACAACTCGGCGCACCGCACCCAGCCCAAATGGGGCAGTTTGATACGCCGACCATCGGCGCGGATACTGCCTTCCAGATAAAACCCGTCGTGTTGGCCTTTCTTTTTGAACTGGGGCAAGCCCTCCAGAACAGTTACAGTTTTACCCGCCCGACGGATGGTTTTGCGCTTTTTGTAGCCGGATGGTTTTTGAATCCGGTGGAACGCCTGATACGCCGATTGCAAGTTGCGAAGGGCTTGCTGCGGGGCGCATTTGGATACCTCATAATACCAACCGTGTTCAGACTTCACCTCGGCTACCAGCCGTTTGTGGAGGTCAATCGCGGAGGGGACCTTGAATGGTCCGCCATCGCGGTTATTGTCAAACGCTTTCTGGCATTCGGCTATGCCCCAATTATAAGCATGACGGGCCACTCCTGTGTGTTTTCGGCACAGGGTCGTCTGCTTGTTGTTGAGGTTAAGGCGGATTTTAAGCGATTTCACGTAGGTAAAGATAGTCAATAGCTGGCTGAATGTCAAGTTAGTAGCTTTTTTTCTTGGCCAATAAATCTAAACAAACAGGTTATAAATCGACAGGAATATTCAGATTTATATAGAAATGTGTAGAAATGTGTAGAGATAACATCTCAGTTGACAGCCCCCGCCAATGAGACTGGCGGGGGATTTGTTTTTTTCTACTTTGACCTTATGCGGCGTGCTGTATCAGCGTAAAAACGCTTCTTTACCCGCATCCAGAAATTGAATAAAATGCTCGATGCTTCGGTCATAGTTAGTTGGGGCAACCAGCAGTTTACCATCGCCATCAACTAAGTAATAGTTCGGCTGGGCGTTGTTGTTAAACTTTGTGATTTGCAGATCGGCGTTTTGTCCGCCAATGGTTTTTTTGACCTTGCCATCATACGCCGACGTGTACCAGTCGGCCGGGGGCAACTCGGTTTTGTCGTCGACGTACAGTGCCAGCATCACGTAGTCATTTTGCAGACGCGACAGCACCGCCGGGTCCGCCCAAACGCGGTCTTCCATTTCGCGGCAGTTTACGCAACCATGGCCCGTGAAATCGATAAACACGGGTTTGTTCACTTTTTTGGCGTAGGCCAGTGCCTGCTCATACTCAAAAAAACCGAGTAGTTTGTGGGGCAATTTGAACAGATTGGCATATCGGGGTACTTCGCCCAACGGGCTGCCAACGGCTGAGACACCGCCCGAACGCTCGTGCAAATCAAAATCCTGGGTTGTTTTAGGCGGCAGATACCCCGACAACGCCTTCAGGGGTGCGCCCCAAAGCCCCGGAATCATGTAGACTACAAAGGCAAATGTGGCAATGGCCATCAGCAGACGCGGTACGCTGATGATTTTCGTTTCGCTGTCGTGCGGCAAGCGTATTTTACCCAGAAAATAGAAACCAATCAGGGCAAAGATGACAATCCAAAGCGACAGAAACACCTCGCGGTCCAGCAAATTCCAGTGATAAACCTGATCGGCAACACTCAGGAACTTGAGTGCCAGCGCAATCTCCAGGAAACCCAGCACCACCTTAACCGCGTTGAGCCAGCCACCCGATTTGGGCAGGCTTTTGAGCCAGTGGGGAAAAGCGGCAAACAGCGTAAACGGAATGGCAAAGGCCGATGAAAAAGCAGCCATGCCAATAATGGGTTTTATGATCTCTCCGCCTGCCGAAGCCACCAGCAAACTGCCCACAATGGGACCCGTGCAGGAAAATGACACCAGCACCAGCGTGAAGGCCATAAAAAATATGCCCGCAATGCCGCCTTTTTCCGACTGCGCATCGGCTTTGTTGATGAGCGAATTGGGTAGCACAATCTCGAACAGCCCCAGAAAGGAGAGGCCAAAGATAAAAAACGTCGCAAAAAACAAGATATTTGGCAACCAGTGCGTGCTAACAAAATTAGCAAACGCCGGCCCGTTGAACCGCGATACCACCGTGCCGATGAGGACGTAAATGGCGATGATAAACGCGCCGTAGAGTAGTGCTTTCCATTGCCCGCCCTGCTGGTTGGTAAAAAAACTTACCGTGGCCGGAATGATCGGAAACACGCAGGGTGTCAGCAACGCCACTAAGCCCGACAGAAAAGCCGCCACAATGAATCCCCACAGCGATTCCGAATCGTTGGCATCCTGCCCGGATTGCTTTGGCGTTAGGCCAGGCATCGGACCAACGGTTGCGCCTGCTGACTTCAACCGGTTGGGCGGCTGGTTTTGGGTGCGTGTTTGGTTAGCTGGCCTGGTAGTTATGGTGCTTTGCGATGCCGGTGTTGTGGCAGTCGACAGGGATGCCGGTGCCGTTGTAGGTGGCAATTTTTGGCCGACGGCAGCAAGAATCCTGATCGGAACAGAAAACCCAACCTCTTTGGGCGGCAAACACGTGCCATCTTTGTTGGAGCAGGCCATATATTCGACCGTTCCGGCAAATACCGCGTTGGGTTTCAGCACTTTTATCTTCTGAATAAACACGGCCGTACCCGAAAATTGGCGAATGCTGGCTTTCCAGGTTTCATCGTATTTTTCTTCGACACCGACCGGAATTGGCTCTCCCACCCGCTCGATGGCATCGGAGGGGCCAAACTTAAAACTCGTGGGCAATGGCCCAATGCTGGGGTCAAGATCGTTGGCATAAATGTGCCAGTCGCCGGTGATGGTCGCCTGAATCTGCACCGGCACCACATCGCCAACCCGGGCGGGTTGCTTGAGCAGTATGGCCGACCAAACAGTAGGGTCTTTCCGTAATTGGGCAAACGTGGCGAGCGGCAGCAGCAGCCAAACCACAAGCGCAGACATTGATTTCATACTCCGCAAGAAACAGGACAATTTGAAACAAGAACAAGTTTAGACCGAAAACATTTCACCCGTGTGCCGCCCGGCGGGCCTTCTCCTTAAAATGAACCCGCCCAAGAAGGCCTGAAACAGAATCAATGGCTATGCACCTACCGACTGCCCTTTGCGGTTTGTGTGTAATTTTAACACTATTTTCGTATTATTGAGCGATAATACGTCAAAATAGCGCATCAAAGTGAAAGCTCTCTTTGAAAAAATCACCATCAGTGAGCAGAACTCGCTGCTGGTACGCCGGTTTCAGATGCCGCATTTCGAAGTACCCTGGCATTACCATCCCGAATATGAACTGACATACGTGGCCCAGGGCGATGGACAGCGGTTCGTGGGCGATCATGTAGAATCGTTCAGGGCGGGCGATCTGGTGCTTATTGGGCCGGACATGCCCCATTTCTGGCGCAGCGACGACCATTATTGTCAGGCCCCTTCCCCGCCGTTGCCAGCTGAGTGGGTGGTGGTGCAGTTCCCGATTGCCTTTAGCCAGGATGTGCTGGCCCACCTGCCCGAAGCCGGGTCCATAACGGCCCTGCTCGACCGCTCCCGCTATGGACTGCGGTTTAGCCCCGCCCTATCGGCCCAGCTGGCGCAGGAAATGGAACGGTTGCCAGGCCAAACCGGCCTCCAGCAGGTGCTCAGCGTGCTGCATATTCTGGACCGCTTAGCCACCGACCGAGATGCCTGTCTGCTGGCCAGCGATGGTTGCCAGCTCGCGCCCAGCACAGCCGAAACCGAACGCATGAAGCGGGTGATGGAATTTATTCTGAGCCATTTTCGGCAGGAAATCCGGGTGGAGCAAATTGCCGCAGTGGCGGGCCTGGCACCAGCCGCGTTTTGTCGCTACTTCAAGAAACGAACCCGCAAATCCTTCGTCGAATACCTGAACGAACTGCGCATTGGCCACGCCCGCAAACTCCTCACGCAGGTTGATTTGAACGTAGGCCAGATTGGGCTGGCGTGTGGTTTCAATAACGTATCACACTTTCACCGGCAGTTCAAACGCCACACGGGCATGACACCCCTGCGCTATCAGATGGTATCGCGCAAAAAGTAATGTTTCGTTGCCGTTTAGCCCCTTTTGTGTCCGCTAAAATCTTGCCTGCCCTACCATTTTCTCCCGTATCTTTGCATACCAAACGGGCCGTTTCAACCCGTAGTAACCAAGCACTCCACCAACCGGTGCTAAAAATCGCCTGCTGCCATGACGACCGAAACCACTACCGCCCGCGATACGCAGGTGTTTGACCTGATTGCCCGCGAACAACACCGGCAGGAGTCGGGTATCGAACTGATTGCTTCGGAAAACTTTGTGTCGCCCGCCGTTATGGAAGCCGCCGGGAGCGTTCTGACCAACAAATATGCCGAGGGACTTCCCGGCAAACGCTACTACGGCGGCTGCGAAGTGGTGGATCAGGTAGAGCAAATTGCCATTGATCGGGCCAAAGAGCTGTTCGGGGCCACCTGGGCAAACGTGCAGCCGCACTCGGGAGCCAACGCCAACACGGCCGTATTTGTGGCCTGCCTGAAACCGGGCGATACCATCCTGGGCTTCGACCTGAGCCACGGCGGCCACCTCACCCACGGTTCATCGGTGAACATATCAGGCAAATATTTTCGGCCTACCTTTTACGGAGTTGAGCGCGAAACGGGTGTTATCAACTACGATGTAGTGGCAGAAACGGCCAAACGCGAGCGGCCCAAAATGCTCATTTGTGGCGCATCGGCCTACAGCCGTGACTGGGATTATGTGCGCCTGCGGGCCATTGCCGACGAGGTGGGTGCCGTGTTGCTGGCCGACATCTCGCACCCGGCGGGCCTGATTGCCAAAGGCCTGCTGAACGACCCGCTGACCCATGCCCACATTGTTACCACCACAACGCACAAAACCCTGCGCGGCACCCGGGGCGGGATGATTATGATGCGGAACGATTTCCAAAATCCGTTCGGCATTAAAACCTCCAAAGGAGAAACCCGGCTGATGTCGTCGCTGCTGGATTCTGGCGTATTTCCCGGTACACAGGGCGGGCCGCTGGAACATATCATTGCGGCTAAGGCCGTTGCCTTTGGCGAAGCCCTGACCGACGATTTTTATGATTATGCCGTGCGGGTGAAAGCCAACGCCCAGGCAATGGCCAACGCCTTCGCTAATCTGGGCTATTCGATTATTTCGGGTGGTACCGACAACCACCTCATGCTGATCGACCTGCGCTCGAAGGGCCTGACGGGGAAACTGGCCGAGAACACCCTCATCAAAGCCGATATCACCATCAACAAAAACATGGTACCCTTCGACGATAAGTCGCCCATGGTTACGTCGGGAATGCGCGTGGGCACGGCGGCCATGACAACACGCGGCCTGAATGAATCGGACATGGCGCAAATTGTCGTATATATCGACCGGGTGCTGATGAACCACAACGACGATGCCACGCTGGCAACCGTAAAGGAAGAAATCAACGAGTGGATGCGTGCTTTCCCACTTTACAAAAGTTAGCCAGCCTGGCAGCCAAAACAGGCTGCTGTCGCCACACCGACAGGCCGGGACTTCTCTTCTGGCCACGTGCTGACGCTCCCCGAATGCTTTGACCCTCTGACTCTTTTTTGAACGATGCCGCTCGACCAACTTACCGACGAAGAAATTGACCAGGAAGGCAAAGAAATGTCTTTTCTGGATCATTTGGAAGAACTGCGCTGGCACATTATCCGCGCCGTAGGATCCATATTCCTGTTCGCTATTATCGCCTTTGTCTTTATCAAAGATATTTTCAATGCGGTGATTCTGGCCCCCGCCCGGCCCGATTTCTGGACCTACCGGCAAATGTGCCGCCTGTCGGATGCAACGGGCTACGTCGATTTATGCGTCAAGAAACTGGATTTCACCCTGCAGGCACTGGGTGTGTCGGATCAGTTTACAATGGCCATCACCTCGTCATTGATTATTGGTCTTTGCTTTGCGTTTCCCTATGCGTTCTGGGAGGTATGGCGGTTTATTAAGCCGGGGCTGAAAATAACCGAGAAAAAAGCCGCCCGTGGTGCCGTGTTCTACGTGTCGTTGCTGTTTTTGATGGGGCTGTTTTTTGGTTACTATATTGTTTCGCCCCTGGCCATTAACTTCCTGGCCAATTACCAGATCACACCCGAAATAAAAAATCAGTTCGATATTACTTCTTACATTGGCATTCTGGCAACGCTTTCGATGGGCTGTGCGCTCGTTTTTCAGATGCCGATGGTAGCTTATGTGCTCTCTAAAGTGGGCGTGCTGACCCCTAAATTCATGCGCGAATACCGTAAACACGCCTGGATCGTGATTTTAGTGGTAGCCGGTATTATTACGCCCTCGCCCGATATTTACAGTCAGGTGCTGGTGGCTTTTCCGCTGGCCATGCTCTACGAAGTCAGTATTTTGGTGTCGCGCTCTATTGAGCGGGCCCGGTTGAAAGAGCATCAGGAACTGATGTCGTAGCCCGCCACGCGGCCTCACCACATAGCGAACAGACTTATGCATGTTTTAGAAAAAATACGGCTGGGTGATGAGCAGGTAGCCAGGCTGGAAGCGGGGGAATTGATCGGCATTTCGGCTTCGTGGGAGGAATTTGAGGAGTTTCTGGCCGAAACCGACTACCGCGCCGAGTATCACGAGGGACAAATTATCATGATGGGCTTAGCCACGTTTATTCATGAGCTGTTGG
>JAYVAP010000613.1:0-2465 GCA_043750915.1 Spirosoma sp.
GTAAACTCCTCACCATCAATGGCATGATAGGCTTCATAAGTTGTATTGGCGTTGAGACCATACACGATTGTTGCACCCGTTTTTTGGGCCAGGTCAACGTGCCCCGACACAAAATCGGCGTGAAAATGGGTCTCGAAAACGTATTTGATTTTTGCCCCCGCCAGTTGAGCTTTGCGGGTATAGGGAGCCGTTTCGCGAAGCGGGTCGATGATGGCAATCTCGCCTTCGCTCTCAATGTAGTAGGCACCCTGGGCCAAACAGCCCGTGTATAATTGTTCGACGATCATAAGATTTCTTTCAAAACGATGAATCCGGCCACAGCCAGCACAAACCAGCCAAAGCCTTTTTTGAGTTGATCCGGTTGGACAAACCGCGCCAGATACATTCCCAAAAAAATCCCTCCAATGGATAAACCCGTGAAGGGCAACAGAAAATTCCAGTCGAGCCGGGTGTGTTGCAGGTCGCCGAGCAAACCCACAAAGGAGTTTACGGCGATAATGAGCACTGAGGTGGCTACCGCCCGGTGAATGGGCAAACCCGCCATCAACACCAGCATCGGCACAATCAGAAAACCGCCCCCCGCCCCAATGGTTCCGGTTAACAAGCCAACGGCTAAACCGTCGAGGGCCAGTGAGCCGTAGCGAGGTTTGCCATCCGCAGCTTCTCCCTGTTCGGGGCGTTGGTTGCGGATCATGGCGCGGGCGGCCATAATCATCACAAAAGCAAAAAAGAACAGGATGGCATCGTTTTTGGCCAGTGTCACATCGCCAAACCTAAACAGCGGGTCGGGCAGGGCAGGCACCAGAAACCGGCGCGACAAATAGACCGACACAAACGAAGGCAACGCAAAAGCTACCGTCGTCCGCAAATCGACCCGGCGTTTCCAGAGGTGATTGATCGACCCAACAAGCGAAGTAGTGCCAACCACAAACAGGGAATAAGTTGTCGCCAGCAAGGGCGCAATGCCAAATACGTACACAAAAATTGGCACGGTCAGAATGGAGCCGCCCCCACCCGCCAGGCCAATTACCAACCCAACCACAATGGCCGAGGCATACCCAAATAGCTCTTGTCCTGTCATTGCTAAACTAAACGCCTTTCTCCGACGTTACATACCTGAAAAACGCGACACTCATGTTATTTAAGATTCTCTTCGTTGTTATTCTGCTGATTGCCTTTGTGCCACCCGTTCGGCGGTTTGTGTTTTACCTGCTTGTTGGGAGGCAGTTGGTCAAAGATCAACGTCGTCAGGAACCCGTTCGTCGGCGCGAGGGCGAAACCCGTGTTAACCAGGTTCCACCCCGCCCCAGCACTAACAAAGGGGGTGAATACGTTGATTTTGAAGAAGTTAAATAGCTTCAGCGCGTCAGCAGACCCGCATCCAGCACAAACTGTGCCCCGGTAATGTAACGGGCTTTGTCGGATGCAAGATACAAAACCATGTCGGCCACATCGCCGGGTTCTACCCACGGAACCGGCAACAAATTCCCCGCCGAGCGTTCGGCAATGGCTTGGGTAGTGGTGCCTTCCAATGCGGCCAATCCGTCGTTCATGGGCGTGTTCACCCCCGTCGGGTGAATCGAATTGACCCGGATGTTATACGGAGCCAGTTCAATGGCCCACGATTTTGTCAGGCCAACCAATCCCCATTTCGAGGCCGCATAATGACTCAGGCGACCCATGCCCCGCAACCCAGCAATGCTCGAATTGTTGATAATCACGCCCGATTTTTGCGCCATCATCACCGGAATCACGCGCCGGGCCACCAACCACGCGCCTTTCAGGTTAATGTCGAGCATGGCATCCCATTCGTCCTCCTGTAGTTCATGGGCCAACCCGTAGGCGCAAATCCCGGCATTGTTAAACAGCAGGTCAATGCGGCCAAAATCGTTCATGGCCTGCTCAACGGCCCGGCTGATGTAGGCATCGTTGCGAACGTCGCCTGCAATGGCTAAACAACGGGTTCCGAGGGCTTCAATTTCTTCTTTCAGGGAATCCAACTCACCCGACGAGCCGAAGGTATAGGCCGGATAACTCAGGTTTTTGGCCACATCGAAAGCCACAATGTCGGCTCCTTCTTTGGCTAAGGCAAGGGCCACAGCCCGGCCCTGCCCGTGGGCGGCTCCGGTGATAAAAGCTACCGATTCAGCAAATTCAGCCATTGGTTTGTGGGTGGGTTAAGGGTATGTAGGGTGCCAGATACGCATCGATGGTTACGCCAAGCACATTGTTAAACAGGTTCGTAGCGATCATCTGCCCGGCAAAAGCAATCAATATAACTACCTCATTATCAGGATATCGTTGACGAATGAGCGCATAAATTGAGTCGGCTACTTCGCCCCGGTTGAGGGCAATTTCGGCTCCGAAATCAAGCAAATGTTGTTCCTCAGTGGTCAGGTGGAGGTCTTCGGGGCGTTCGCCGTTCTGGATAATAATTTTGCGGAAAAATGTGGTGCAAAGCGGGC
>JAYVAP010000614.1:0-4832 GCA_043750915.1 Spirosoma sp.
TGGGCTAATTCCGCTATCTGACGAATGGGTTGCTGCACCCCCGTTTCGTTATTTACTGCCATGACAGACACTAAAATTGTGTCGGGGCGCAATGCCGCAGCAAGATGGTGTAAATCAATTAATCCGTCAGGTGAGACGGGCAGGTACGTGAGTTCGTAACCGCGTAACTGCAGAAACTGGCATACGTCCAATACGGCTGCGTGTTCTGTTTGTACCGTAATAATGTGCCTGCCTTTGTGGGCATAGCTTTCGGCTATTCCCTTGATGGCCAGATTAATGGATTCAGTAGCTCCGGACGTAAACACGATCTCATCCGGCTCACAGTTAATCAGCCGGGCAACCTGAGTGCGTGCCTTTTTTATGGCATCATTAGCTTGCCTGCCAAACCAATGGCCACTTGAAGCGTTGCCATACTGCTCTGACAGATAGGGCATCATCGCGTTCAGCACATCCGGGTCAATGCGCGTGGTCGCATTATTGTCGAGGTAGATATAATCCATCCGTCAGAGCAGTTGCTTCATAGTAGCAAAGCAACGGGGGGAAACTACAACTATTGAGCGACTATCTATTCTAATACGGGAGAAATAATGAAATAATAAGCCGAAAAACAGCTTTAACTCTCTTTTTAACCCCCGCTAACGGGTGGAATAATGGCCACTTCGTCGCCGGTGGTGAGGAGTTGTCCGGGGTCAGCATATTCGCCGTTGATAGCGATGAGCAGCGACCTGATGCCACGGAGAGCGGGATACTGCTGCTGTATCAAAGCGAGCAGGTCGCCAACACGGGTTTCCTGGCTGATGGAAACGGTAATGGTTTGCTGACCCGTGAGGTCGCGGGCAATACCAAAAAGCAGCACCGAAATAGGAAAGATCATGGCAGGAACCGGGGTATACTACCCGCAACCGATGGCATGGCGGTTGGGTTCGGCAGGGGAGGGGTGGGGATATAAAAAAAGCCACCGTCGTTAAACAGTGGCTATGCTGATAAAAGCGGGCACTACTTAGAATTATCTAATTTGCGTTCGGCTTTTTTCATTTTCCGATCTGCCTTGTCCAAACCCCGGTTGGTGGCATCTTTCACGTCTTCTTTCGTATTTTTTGCGGCTCTGGAAACCTTACGACCAGCCCGTTTGGTACCGTCTTTTACATCCTCGGCGGTGTTTTCGGCGGCATTGGCCACTTTGCGTCCGGCTTTTTTGGTTTCGCGACCTGCTTTATCGGCAGCGGCATCAACCGTTTGACCGGCCTGGTGGGCGGTTTCTTTGGCGTTCTGTTTGGTGTCCTGCGCCGTTGCTACGCCAGCGGTGAAAACCAGTGCTGCCACTAAGGTCATTAACTTTTTCATATTCGATGAGTAATTGATTGAGTTAAGAGAACACCCAGCCAGCCAATTTGTTTACTGACTCAGTAGATTTCAGCACTTGCAACTACCGGTGCTTGAACACTTTTACTTGATACACGTAGGCTTGCATTCGTTTAATTTGCTGCTTGCGCGGCAGGTGAACCAGCGTATTTTTTCGGTTCAGCCGCAGGGGTTGCCCTTTGAGCGAATCGATGGGGATGCCGTTGATGGCTTCGAGCAGATAATTTGCTTTAACGGCAAAGCCAACGCCTTCCGAGGTGGTTTGTTTACCGCTGATGATGCCAATGACGTTGCCTTTTTCGTTCAGTAGCGGCCCGCCCGAGTTACCGGGATTTACGCTGATGGCCACCTGATAAGCAATGGAATCGCCCCCGTAGCCCGTGCCCGAACTCAGGTAGCCTTCGTCATAAACAATTTCCTCGCGTGGATAGCCGAGGGTAAAAACCCGCTCGCCGAGGTCCGATGGGTGGGCATCAAAACTGTAGGGAACCGGGGGCAGAGACCGGAACGCACTGTCGTCGCACAGTTGCAGGATGGCCAGATCATGCACCTGATCGGCGTGAACGATCCGGGCTTTATAAACCTCGCCGTTAACGCTCTGAATATATACCGAGTCGGCATCCCGAACAATGTGGTTGCTGGTCACGAAATAGCCATCGGGGGTGAGCATAAAGCCCGAGCCTGACACCTGCGCCGGGTTGGTGCTCAGCATACGGCTTCGGCCGGTGATGTCGTTGAGGAGTCGTTTCTGGGTTGATTTTACGGCCTGAATTTCTTTGCTCAGCTGGCTGTATTGCTGCGCCTGCTGCCGATGGCCCTGCTCATAGGAGCGGTAGAGAAAGATGGAGCCAAACGTGGTGATAACCGCTACCGAAGCCGCCACGGCGAGAGTGGTTCGGTAGGTGCGCCACAGCGAACGAATCTGACCCGACTGCTCCGCATCCGACTGATACAGCGGGACTTCGCCACGCACGGTTGCCTCCTGTAGCTGACTTTGAATGAGTGCCAGCTTTCGCCGAAACCGAATTCGTTCGCCGTAAGCTATTATGGCCTGGTCAATAGATTGGTCTTCGTTCGCGTCCATTTTAAAAAGAGTTTTTCGTAGTTGGCACTATAATGGTCAGTCGATTTGTGTAAACAACGTTTTCAGCGGCTCATCTCAATGCATTCACTACGACTTGTATTCCGCAAAAAACAGCCGTTTCAACCGCATCAGGCACTTATATTTCTGCGTTTTGGCATTGTCGGCGTTGGTATAGCCAAACTTATCGGTGATATCCTGCATACTCAATTGCCGGATATAAAAATCCTCCAGCAGCGTTTTGCAGGGTTCGCCAAGCCGACCGAGCGAGTCGGCCATCAGGTCGAATTGCCGGTCGCGCTCTTCGTGGTCGGTCAGGTCGTCGGTCAGTTGCCCAACCGCATCCGAATCAGCCATCAGCGTTTCCGTGTCGTTAACCAGGAACCGGTTTTTGTAGGCCAGCTGCTTCAGCCACAACCGTCGGCCAACCGAGTAGATATATGTTTTAAGCTGGCAATGCAACGCAAAGGACCCACCGCGAACTTTTTCATACAACACAATCAGGGCTTCCTGATAGATGTCTTTGGCCTCGTCTTCGTCACCGCTGTTGGTGGTCACAAAATGGAGGACCATCGGAAAATAACGGCGGTATAGCTGCGTCAGCGCGTCATCGGAGCCATCGGCCAGGCCCATCAGCAACTCATCATCGGTTAACAAAGCCCGCTTACTATCCTTCATGAGGTGGGTCATTACTTAATACTGAAAACATCCCGGACGTAACCCAAAAAAAATAAAAAATTGTTGGGTTACCTATTTCCCTATCGGGTATTAACGTTGACATTGTTCGTTTATCTCACTTAAACAAAAACACCCCAAAACTATGAAAGCAATTACAAAAACCGCCTTCTTTTTCATGGCCATGATCGCCCTGACGACCGCTTGTTCGAAAAAAGCCGAAACCACCGAGAGCACGACGACCACCACCACCATGACCGACTCGTCGGCAACGATGGCGACGGATTCGACGATGGCTACCGATTCGGCTTCGACCATGATGTCGGATAGCGCTAAGTAATTTCTGCTGAGGCACAACTGCCGGTAAAATTACCGACAACGCTATAAACAAATAAAAAGCCCCCTGAGCAATCAGGGGGCTTTCTATTTGTTTCCCCGGCCAGGTGGTGGCTGCGCTACTGCGCGAGCCTGAGCCGCCCGCCCGCTGCATAGGTTAGCCTGCCCCGCAGTGTCAGCCGCTGCGCATTGCCCACCACGTTCAGGATGATAACGTGCCCCGCCGATATGGTAACTGGTTCCGTAATTAGCGGCACACGTCCGCACGACCAGACCGATGCATCATTCCAATTGCCCGACTTCAGGCTGAATTGGCTCGAATTTACGGTGATCGTTAGCGAGTTACTGGCGGTGCTGGTGGTTCCGTTGAGGGTGCAGGTTGCCGTGTAGGTCCCGGCTGTGTTTACCTGCACCGACGCGCCCGACGCACCATTGGACCAGTTGACAGTGCCCGAGCAGCCCTGCGCCGTGAGCGTAACGGACTGGCCCGAACAGGTATTGACGGAGGGGCTGGCCGAAATAACGGGTGCGGTTACGGCCACGGCCACAGCAAATTCAAACGCCCCAATATCGGGGTTGCCGGTGCGGGCGGTGCCGCGCTGATCGGTGGCGGGCGCACCGGCAGAGATACCCGCATCAATGGCTGAGCTGTTGGCCGGAATGGCCATTGTGGGCGTGGGTCCGCCGTTATTGGCCAGATTTTGCAGCAACGCATCCGTTGTCAGCACTGTGCCGGGTGGGGTATTATCAATCCAGGGGTCAGTCAGGTCGCCATACTGCGCACTGATTATGGCGGGAAACTGCATGTTGCCGCCTACCGAGGTCAGATTGGACTCTTTGTTGATCGAGCCGCCGGCGTAGGGCTCGCCCTGCTGACCGAGGCCAATAAAATCTTTATAGAACAGGGTATTTTGCAGGCGGGTAGTGCCGCCGTTGAAAATAGACGCGGCAAAATAACCGGCTTTGTTATAAGCGAAGGTGCAGTTGGTGACCGTGTTATTGCTTCCCCCGCTAAAGCAGATGCCCCCGCCCAGGCCCTGAGTTCCGTTTGCGGCCCGGTTGTTGTTGAACGTGCAGTTGGCAAATGCGGTAATGTTGTTGTCGCCCACCCAGGCGGCCCCGCCCTGCGCCGGCGAACTGTTGTTGTCGAAGGTACAGTTGGTAACCACAAAATTACCGTTGGCACCCGTTGGGCTTAGCCCCTCGGATAGTTGCAGATACATGGCTCCGCCCAGGTTGTCGAGGCACTTGTTGTTTTGGAACAAACAGCGGTCTATGGTGCCGGTGCTGCCCTGGTTGCGGTAGAACGAGGCATTGAGCGCCCCCGCCTGATGCCTCGCCGTGCTGTTCCTGAACACGCTGCCGCAGAGAATCAGGT
>JAYVAP010000615.1:0-2472 GCA_043750915.1 Spirosoma sp.
CCAAAATCAACGCGGTGGTGATGGACGGACAGAACACGCAGGACTTGATTCCGCTGGCGAATCTGGCCCGGACCTTGCCCGTCGACGTGCGCTTCATTGAAGAAATGCCGTTCAACGGCGAGGGAAGCCACTACCCGGTGCTGCACTGGACATATCGGCGCATCGTGGACGAACTGCGGGCGCACTTCCCCGACCTGCACAAACTCCCCGACCCACCGTTTTCCACGTCGGCCATCTACCGGGTTCCGGGACATCGGGGCACCATCGGCATCATTGCCGCCTTCAGCCGGACGTTTTGCGGCACCTGCAACCGCATTCGGCTAACGGCCCAGGGAACCCTCAAAACGTGCCTCTACGACGATGGTGTTCTCGACGTGCGGGCGTTGCTGCGCCGGGGCGATACCGACGAGCAGCTGACACTGGCTTTCCGGCGGGCGTTTGCCCACCGGCCTGCTACGGGCTTCGAGGCCGAGCAAAACCGCAGCACCATCATCGAGTCGATGGCTACCATTGGTGGCTGATTGCCGGGTACTTTTACTGGTATTAGATACAGGGCAGGGCAAAATAGGGCTGACGCCGGTGGAGACGCAAAATATTGCCGCACCGGCGTACCGGTCTCTACGGTTTGTATTTGAAGGCCATGATGTATCCTTTTTTGCCGTTGCCTTCGCTGGCGACGTAGAGGTCGCCGTTGGGCGCGAAACAGATTCCTTCGGGTTGGCGAAACAGCGTGGGGTCGAGTGGTTCGGCGTGGAGGATGCTGGCTTGCCGGTTAGTTACCAGCAGGCGTTTGCCAGCCGAGGTCAGCACATACCACTCGCCCGTAATGGGGTGTACGGCAATGCCCGATGGCTTGTAACTTTTGGGGTCAATACCCGCCCCGCTGAGCTGTTCATCGGTCAGGGCCATGTCTTTGTAGACCGTTCTTTTGCGCAGGTCGAAGGAGTAAACGGCTTTGTCGCTCGATGCGCCCCCACCCTTTTTAACGGCAATCAGCAGGCGTTTTGTTTGGGGTTCATAGCCCAGCCCCTCCACTTCCGTTTTGGCGGGCAGGTCGGTTTTGGTACGGCGAATCTGAACCGGTCGGGACGCATCAGCATCGAGCACAAACTGCGACAGGTCGCCGTTGCTTTCGAGCGTATACACCGCCCCGTCAACGTATTCGATGCCTTCAAAATCGCCGTAGCCGCCAAAGCCAAAGTCCTGCACAACCTGTTTTTTCTGGATGTCATACACATACACAACGGCTTCTTCGTCCTGCACACACAGCAGTTTATTATCTTTGTAATAGGTCAGGCCCGATATCTCTTTCAGCTCTTTGGGCAGGACCACGTTTTCGTCGGGTGCGGTGAGGTCATACGGCAATTTAAAAGGCGGGGCCACCAAAGGCGGGGCCACCAAATCGGTGGCGGGCCGCTCCGTTTTGGTTGATGTAGCAGGGCCGCAGCCCGCCAGCAACACGATCATCCCAAAAAAAATACGTTTCATACAATATCAGGTTTTGGGCAAAGATAAGCGGTCATGCCCATATGTCATCCGCCTGATAGCCCCGTCATTCCGGGGTCCAAAACCGGCATTCGGCTAGTTTTTTTTTGTTGGCCAGCCCATAGCCGTAGTTTTGTCGAATGACACCCACAACGCTTTCGTATCGGCTGAGCACCCGGCAAAAATGGCAACTCGCGCTGAGCGTGTTTGTCATCTACTGGCCCATCCGGCTGTATGTGAATGTGCAACACCCCACCCTGGAGTTCTGGTTGCGCACAACGCCGTTCTTTGTGATGGAAATTCTGGTGAGCGTGGCTTTTTTCTACGTCTGGATCAGCGTGATCGACTGGGTGCAGCAACGGACATTTGCCCGCTTTGGCAACGATTTTCTGGTTGAATTCAAGCTACCGGCGCAACTCACCACGCTGCTCATTGCCAGTGCGATGGCGGTGGTTTTCAACGAAGGATTCCACACCCTCCAGCGTAGTCTGAATGCATTTCTGGAGAGTCGGTTTACCCTTTACCGTCAGGAATCCGCCTGGGGCCGGTCGCCCGGCAACCCGCCCCCAACACCCGCGCAACGGCAGGCCAACCGCGAACAGCGTCGGCGCATGAACAACGGCCTGACGGTGATGGCCATGCTATCGGCGTTTTATCTGGCCGCCAGCCGCCGGGCTTATCGCCGGCTCGACGATGTGCAGGTGCGGGCCGAGCGGCTCGAAAAAGAGAATGTGCAGGCCCAGTTTGCCGCCCTCAAAAGCCAGGTGAACCCGCATTTCCTGTTCAACAGCCTGAGCATTCTTTCGTCGCTGGTCCATGCCGATGCGGGGTTGTCAGAAAAATTTATCGACCAGCTGTCGCGGGCATACCGCTACATTCTGGAGCAGAAAGACAATGAACGCGTGCTGCTCAAAACCGAGCTGGAGTTTATTCAGGCCTACCGGTTTCTGCTCAACATCCGCTTCGAAAATAAATTCGACGTGGTTG
>JAYVAP010000616.1:0-2351 GCA_043750915.1 Spirosoma sp.
GGGGGGCGAAGATAAGCAGAAAAAACGGGAAAGGGCCGCTAAAGGAATTGATCCTTTCCCAGCCCTTTCCATTATCAGCCTTTTGCCGTTTAAACCAGCGTTGCCAGGTCCAGCACGAAGCCCGGCAACACAGCCTCTCCCGAAAGACAGCCCAAACCCCTTACTTCTTCCGGCTCCTGACCAGCGCGGTAAACATAAGTTTTAGGCTCGTCGAGGTCAATCAGCCAGCCCAGTTGGCACCCATTGGCCATCCAGTCGGCCATTTTCTCGCGGGCATCCTTCAGCCGGTCGTTGGGCGATTTTAGTTCGAGCACAAAGTCGGGGCAGAGCGGCATGATTTTTCGGCGTTGCTCGGGCGTAAGCAAATCCCAGCGATCCTGCCCAATGGCGGCCACATCAGGCGACATGATGGAAGTGTCGTTAAGCCGAAAGGCCGTTGAGGAATCGAAAAATTTACCGAATTTGGCCTGCCGGTTCCAGATGCCGAAATCTACGCTCAGCTCAAAATTTTTATTTCCGGTTTCTCCGCCCGTATTGGCCATAAATACTATGTCGCCGTTTTTGCGACGCTCAAATTTCAGGTCCTGATTATCCTGACAGAAGCGCGTGAATTCGTCATCGTTCATGCGCAGATCTTCCGGTAAATGCACGCGTATCGACTCCATATTGTTTTAAATTTTTCTACGTATCAAAGATAAGAAATGTCCGCTTATATATCGGCGATGGCCCGCTCGGCCCCTTCCTGGTATTCTTCCTCAACCTGGGCAATTTCGGCTGGCTTAATGGTCGGGTCGAACAACCGCGCATCCATCACTTCCTGCTCGGTCATCTCAAAGAAACGCGCGTGTATATTGAATGGCTGGCTGCCGACCGGCACCACACATTTCTCAAAGTCGCCGTCTTCCTTCAGTTCATAAGTATTCACGTTGTCGCGCAGGTTATAGGCCAGTATGGTGATGGCTAATTGTTTCACGCGCGGATCGGCCAGGAAAAACAACGATTCGATGCGCCGGTCGAAACTCCGCACCATCACATCGGCACTGCCGCCATACACTTTGGCATCGCCGTTATTATGGAAATAATATATCCGGGTGTGCTCCAGAAAATCGCCGACAATGGAGCGGACCTGGATGTTTTCGCTCAGCCCCGCCCGCTGGGGGCGCAAACAGCAGATGCTGCGAATAATGAGCCGGACGGGTACCCCCGCCTGCGAAGCAACGTAGAGCGCATCGATTATCTCTTTGTCTTCCAGTGAGTTGGCCTTAATGCAAACGCCACTGGGCAGACCACGCTGTGCGTTGTCGGTTTCGGCCTGAATCAGCCGGAGCAGTTGCGCGCGCATGTCGCGCGGGGCCGTAATGAGGTACTGATACTCGTTGGGCAGCGAGTGGCCGGTGATGACGTTGAAAAACTCAGAGATGTCGTGCGTGTAGATCTCGTTGGTTGTCAGCAGGCCAATATCGGTATAGAGTTTGGCGGTATCTTCGTTATAATTGCCCGTTGCCATGTGGGCGTAGCGCACCACCCGACTGCCTTCGTTGCGCACCACCAGTAACAGTTTGGTGTGGGTTTTGAACCGGCTGATACCGTAGATGACGAAGCAACCCGCTTTTTGCAGCAGCTGGGCCTCCCGGATGTTGTTTTCCTCATCGAACCGTGCTTTCACCTCAAAGAGCACCGACACGTGTTTACCGTTTTCGGCCGCTTTCAGGAGGGCTTCCGTCACGCGGGAGCGTTTGGCCAGGCGATAAACGGTTATTTTGATGGCCAGTACGTGGGGGTCTTCGGCGGCCTGTTCGAGCAATTGCAGCACCGGCTCGAAGTTGTTGTAGGGGTGATGCAGCAGCAGGTCGCGCTGCTTGATGATGTCAAAAATGCTGTCGGTCTTGTCGCGGCTCATGCCCAGTGGCGGCACCGGTGCGTGCTGCCGGGGCATGTCGTCCTTAAATTCGGGGTTGCCAATGATTTGCCAGAAAGCCGAAAAATCGAGCATCGTGTGCGACTCGAAGAGATTGAGGTCGTCGATTTCCCACCGTTTTTTCAGCAGATTCAGCATCCACGACGAGGCCATGCCGCCGTTGCCATTGGTTTCAACTTCTACGCGTGTTACCCGGCCCAGTCGCCGGTTCTTGATCTTCTGGCGCACTTCATCGATAAAATCGACTTCGTCATCGTCGTTCTCATCCAGCGTAAAATCGCCGTTGCGCGTGATGCGGAACAGGTTTGCGGAGGTGATCTCGACGTTTCGGTACAGTTTTTTGATGTTCTGTCGGATAATTTCTTCGATGGGTAGAAACAGCATCAGGCCATCGGCATCGCTGGTTTCGTCGCGCTCGAATGTCAAAAAACGG
>JAYVAP010000617.1:0-2290 GCA_043750915.1 Spirosoma sp.
CACCCGCCAGTGCCCGGCCCGTGGTGCCGTCGGTGACCCGCCCCCGAATGAGGTAGCGGGTTTGGGCGTTGGTGGTGCCGGCAAAAAGGCCCAAAACGATAAGTAGACAGTGACGCATACGTAGTTGACAGTAGGCAAGTTATTTCCCGTAGGTAAGCCATTTGATGGGTTGGCCGGGTTGCGCGTGCTCCCGTGCCAGACCGGGCACATCGGGCGGAGTACTGCCAAAAAGCACCGGGCCAAAGCGCGTAACAAACTTTCCATAGTCCAAGCTATCGGTTTCCATGATAATGCGCTGCCGACTAACGGCAGAAGCACCAAAGAAGCCCAGGGCCAGCGTGTTGGTATCGGCCACGGCCCGCACGTTGCCCTCGATACTGGCCGGTTGCGGATCGAAGATGGTACCTGTACGAGAGAGTTGCTGTTCATACAGCAGCCAGTATTGATAAGCCGCCTGCGAGAGCGAATACTGCCGTACCTCCACATACTGCGCACCCAGGCCTACCAACGGGGGCGTAAGCACGGGCCGCCCCGCAATCCGGTTACCGTTGATAAGCTGATCGCTCAGCACATTGGTTAGTTCTCCGTAAAACGGCGCGTAGTTAATTTCTCCTCTGCCCCGGAGCGGATCACTGCCGGTCCAGACGGGCATATAACACATGGCCTGCCAGCGGTAAAAATTGCCCGGTGTGGGCGGGTCGCGGGTGTCGATCCGCACCTGAAACGTGTTAAACAGCACCGTATTCCGATCCGACTCCCGGTATTCGCCATATACCCGCTCAAGGGGTGGCACAGGAACCATCCGTTCCGGCCGCGAAACGTATCGGCTGCCATCGGGCAGACTCACGCGCAGGGTGTAGGACCGGCCCGGCACGCCCCGCAGTTTGGCATCGCGCATCCAGTAAAAGGCCAGATTCAGCGGGTCCTGCTCCAGCCGGGCCTGATTGCCGAGATTATCTTCTACCGTAACCGTGGCCCCATTGATGGCCAGCTCATCGGGGATCAGCAGCGCGCGGCTCAGGTTGCCCGAATAAGTCAGTTTAACGGGATAGGGCGGGGCTTCGTCGGTAATCAGCCCATCGACTACCAGCCGTCGCTGCGTTTGCCGAATGGGCAAATCCACCGGATCGATGCATCCCCAAAACGTGAAGAGCAGCAACCCGCATCCGGCAAGGGAGCGAAGGCGGGGGCGGATTAAAAGACGCAGACAGGAAAGCATAAGATTAAACATAAGATGTTTATTATCAATTACTTACACCGACATTTTATAATTTCACGGAGTCAGTTCCCACCAGTCGGTGCAGCCCACAACCCGGTTGAATCCGGTGCTGGTTTGCTGCGCTTCGTAGCCCCAGCCGAGGTAGGCTCGTTCGGGTTTGGCACCGTCGGGCGCACTAAACACGGCCAGCAACTGATGGCCCTGTCCGGGGTATTCACTAACGTACTGCCAGCGGTCGGCGGTGGGGTCATACTGCCAGAGGTCGCGCAGGCCCTGCCCCCCTGGTGTCAGGCCCAGGCCAAAATACCCTTTTCGGGCCATGGCGAAGCCCACGCCCCGGCTGCGGACCGCCCCCGGAAAATCTGCCTTTCGCGTCCAGGCATCGGCAACCGGGTCGTAGGCCCACAGGTGACCCGGTTGACCCAGCTGCTGGTTGACCACGTAGCCGATGTTGCGAATAGAGAACGTGGCCAGTGTGCCGGGTGCTTCGGGCAGGGGCGCGCGAGCCGTTTGGGTAAGTATGGCGTTGATGCTGTGCATAGCGGGCGAGCCGTTTTGGGTCAGGAAATAGGCCTCGTCGGTGGTGGTAAAAAAAGCCAATTCGCCTGCTTCTCCGCTATACGGCGGTTTAAGCGCGCTGCCCCCATCTGGAAAAATGACCCCCATATCACGGAAGTAGAAATACTTACTGACCGATCGCTCTTCGGTGATAAAGCCCAACCCGCTGAACTGATGGCGATCTACACCCATAAAAAATAAATTATACTGCACGCATCCCTGCCGGGCAACCCGCTGGTCTGACTCGGAGAAAAAGCTCCAGTTGTCGTTTGTTCGATCGTAGAATTGCAGGTCCATAAAATCTTGTTGAGGTCCGGGATACCGTAATATCTGCACCTGTTTCCCCACGTAAGCCCCCATGCCGGGATGGCCGCAGCCATTTTTTGGGTTGGGTCCGCAGATACCGTCTATCGCTACGGGGTAGCCGGTGTAATCGCCCCCGCTGAAGGAGGCAAAGGCCAGCCGCTTCCAGCGGGGGCCAGGTCCTGCATCGGGCCGGTGGGTGTAGGTGCG
>JAYVAP010000618.1:0-5991 GCA_043750915.1 Spirosoma sp.
AATCCCATTGCCACGGGCAGCGACCTGGTGGCCAATCAGCCCATGTCGTTTCTGGCGCAGCCATCCGTTAACCGGCAGGCCCAGAAAGTAGCTGAACAGGCCCGAAGTCTGAACGGACTGCGCCGGGCCATCATCTATTTTGGTCTGGCCCGCAAAGATTCGCTGCTGGCTTTGGCCTGCCAGGCCGAACTGAAGCGGCAAAACTACCAGATTATTGATTTTCGGAAGGTGAGCGGCACGGCCCAGTCCATGGCCGATGCCATGCAGCGTGGCACTGCCCCAACACCCAACCAGCCCGGCACGGTGCCAACGCCAACCGCTCCTGTGACGGTAAATCACGTTTTTTTTGCCAGCAGCAATGATGACGATGGCCCCCGGCTGCTCGATGCCCTGAGCCGTCGGCGCGTATCCGGCCCGCTGATTGCCACCGCCGGGGCCTTCAACTACTACCGAAACACCCTGTCGACATTTACACGCCGGGATTTATACCTGCTTTATCCCGATTATATCGACACGGCCCGCGAGCCGGTTGGCTTGTTCCAGGAACAGTACGTGACCCGGAGAAACACAATTCCGTCGGTTTTTGCGGCCGAAGGCTACGACATCATGCTGTTTTTTGGGCGGCAGATGGCCAAAAACGGCATTCCGTTCCGCAGCCGGGCCGCCCTGCGCACCAACCCCGATGACGATTACCTGCTGTCGGGCTTCGATTACTCCCAAAACAATGAAAATCAGGTCGTACCCATCGTGAAGTACGAAGACGGCCGGTTTGTCAAAATCAATTAGATGCAGCATACTGCGTCGCTACAAAGAAATGACCATCAGCGAACAACTTTTCGAGAAAGCAAAAACCTTGATTCCGGGCGGAGTAAACTCACCGGTGCGGGCGTTTGGGGCCGTGGGCGGCACGCCGTTGTTTATCAAATCGGCCAAAGGACCTTACATGTACGATGAAGACGGGCGGCAGTACATCGAACTCATCAATTCGTGGGGGCCAATGATTTTGGGCCACGCCTTTGAACCCGTCGAAAAAGCCGTCCGCGATGCCATTCAATTTTCCTTTTCGTTCGGGGCACCCACCCGCAAAGAAGTTGAAATGGCCGAACTGATTGTGCATATGGTGCCCTCGGTGGAGAAAGTCAGGATGGTCAACTCCGGCACCGAAGCCACGATGGCGGCTATCCGGGTGGCACGTGGTTTCACGGGCCGCGACAAGATGATTAAGTTCGAGGGCTGCTACCACGGCCACGCCGACTCTTTTCTGATTGCGGCCGGGAGTGGTGCCATGACCATGGGCATACCCAATTCGCCGGGTGTGACCAAAGCCACCGCTGCCGACACGCTCACGGCACCCTATAACGACCTGGCGGCTGTGGAACGGCTTTTCGATAACAACTACAACCAGGTGGCGGCCCTGATTCTGGAACCCGTGGTGGGAAATATGGGCTGCGTTTTGCCCGAACCAGGTTTTCTGGCGGGCCTGCGGGACTTGTGTACCAAACACGGCGCAGTCCTGATTTTCGACGAGGTGATGACTGGCTTCCGGCTGGCCAAAGGCGGGGCGCAGGAACGCTTTGGCATCACGCCCGATCTGACTACGCTGGGCAAAATCATTGGGGGCGGTATGCCCGTTGGGGCCTACGGGGGCCGGGCCGACATCATGAACATGGTGGCACCTGCCGGGCCGGTTTACCAGGCCGGTACGCTCTCGGGCAACCCCATTGCCATGTCGGCGGGGCTGGCCATGCTGCATCACCTGAACGAAAACCCCGCCGTATACACCCGCTTGGATGAGATTGGTGGCAAACTGGCAGCGGGCTTCCGTGCGGGCTTTCTGAAAGCGGGGCTAAGTTTTACCCTCAACCAGATTGGCTCCATGTTCACCCCGTTTATGACTGAACGGACGGTGTGTAATTTTACCGATGCCAAATCCTGCAATCTGCCGATGTTTGGCCGGTATTTTCATGCCATGCTGGATCGGGGCGTGTATCTGGCTCCCTCGCAGTTCGAGAGCCTGTTTGTATCGACGGCCCTGACCGACGCGCTCATCGAACAGGTGATTCAGGCGCATGAGGAAAGCCTGATGGCCGCAATTTAGCGGGACGCGGAAAAATATATTTGGCGATTATTTTTTGACGATAAAAGCATTGTTCTTCTCCATCATCATCCCCATCTTTAACCGTCCCGATGAACTGCGCGAGCTGCTGACGAGCTTGACCAGACAGACATACGCGGACTTTGAGGTGCTGGTGATTGAAGATGGCTCGACAAAAAAAGCGGATGGTGTGGTGGCGGATTTTGCGGACCAACTCGCGGTCCGGTACCTAAGCAAAGAAAATTCAGGGCAGGGCTTTACGCGAAATCTGGGGTTTGAGCAAGCTGTCGGCGACTACTTCGTTATTTTTGACTCCGACGCGCTGATTCCACCGCATTATTTTGCCACCGTCAGCGAGCAGCTAAAAACCCGGTGGCTCGATGCCTACGGTGGTCCCGACGCGGCCCACCCCGATTTTACGCCCATTCAGAAAGCCATCAGCTACGCCATGACCTCGCCCTTCACCACGGGCGGTATTCGGGGGAGCAAAAAAAACCTCGGTGGCACCTACCATCCGCGCAGTTTCAACATGGGTCTCTCGCGGCAGGTATGGGAAACGGTGGGCGGCTACAAACTCAGCCGGATGGGGGAGGACATTGAGTTTGCCATCCGCATCATCGAAAATGGTTTCGTCACGGGGCTCATTCCCGACGCCTTCATCTACCATAAACGCCGAACCCGCTTCGGGCAGTTTTTTCGGCAGCTGCGTTTTTTCGGACGCGCCCGCATCAACATTTCGCGCTATCACCCTAAGGAGTTGAAGCCCGTTCATGCGTTTCCGGCTTTGTTCACGCTGGGCCTGATGTTGGTGCCGGTTTTGGCTTTTGTCAGCCCGTTGCTCTTTTGGCTGGCAGTGGGGGGGCTGGCCGCGCTGTCGGCCCTGATCTTAGTAGATGCCACCCGGAAAGAAAAAAGCCTGCGGGTGGGTTTATTAAGCGTGGTGGCCTCGTTTGTGCAATTGACCGGCTACGGCATTGGTTTTCTGGGCGAGGGCTGGCAACGGCTCCGCGAACCGCGCGGCTTTCGCCAAACCGGTGCAACCATCGAGTACCCATCCTGAGGGCACAGCACAATTAACAAAGTTGGCAAGTCCGTCGTTATTTTGGTATATTTCCTAAAGATGCAACCAAACATATGGCAAAAATAACCCCACCGCCCGGTCGCCAACTGGTTGAGCGCATGAGTACCCGCACCAAGTGGCTCCTGCTGGCACCGGTGAGTTTAGTGCTAATTGGGGCAGGCTTGTGCGTGTTCAGCGAAGCAGCCTATGCCAAGCACAACGACGCGCCCTTTCGGCAGTGGTTTTTGTGGGGTACCTACAGCCTGATTTTAATCAACGGCGGTTTGTCGCTTTTTGGGCAGGCCGTGCGCTTCCGGGCGCAGTTAGACTACCGCCGGTTTGTGCGCCGGGAACTCCGCAAACGGGACCGGGCGTGGGCAGCCCGGAAACACAAAACCCCGCCGGGTAAGGGCGGGGCCTGATAAATGCCATGAGTTCCGGCGTAGAAAAAGGCGGCTTAGGCGGCTTTTTTCTCGGCGAATGATGCCTTAATGGCTTCTACATCCACATTTTTGATGGTTGGTTTGCGCAGCAGCTGTTTGATGGCGTTGACCTTGTTGGTGGCAATGGCCCGGTTGCGGAGACCTTTGCGCTTGAGTTTTGTAATTCCCATTATTGTATCGCTTAAACGTATCGTTTCAAATCAGAGGGCGAAATTACGGAATTTTGGTTAAAAAAGCGTCTATTAGGTAAAGAGTTTCTTTGTGGGCTGCGCGGCCTGCTATCCTGTCGGTGGTTATTCTGCCCTTTTGATACAACTAATCAGAATCGGCTGCTTCCTTACTGCGTTGCTCATAGATTTGCCGGAACTGTTGATAAGCGGCTGTGGCAGCCGGTCGCTCACGGGCCCGAATGGCGGGAGACTTCATCTTCCAGCATTGATCAACTGCCTGCCGATACCATTCGGCACTGAAACGGCTACGAATGGGTTTGCCATCGAGACTGATAAAAACCGGGTTGGTGTGTGAACTCGGATAAATCCGCAAGGCAACCCAGCAGGAAGCCTTAACCGTGTTTAACACCCTCCTCAGGACGCTGATACCTGGGCCATTACTACTACCGGCAGCAGCAACGCGGTAGGTATTACTAAAAGAAAACGATTTATGTTCATGTCTTGAATAAAAAAATGTTTACGCGGCTTTGCCTGCAAGTAACCAGGAAGCAAAGGTAGCCACGGATTATAGCATACAAATCGGTGCTAAAACCTTCGCGCAACAACAAAAAATAAAATCATCAGTGGAAAAGCGGACCCAAAAATCCGTCCTATTCCGTAACCTCCCTTATTTTTGTCCCATGCAAAAAACCACCCTACCCAAAGGCACCCGCGATTTCGGTCCGGCGCAGATGAGCAAACGGCTGTTCATTTTCGACACCATCCGCCAAACCTTCAAACGCTTCGGCTTTTTGCCCCTCGAAACCCCTTCACTGGAGAACCTGACTACCCTCATGGGTAAGTATGGCGACGAAGGCGATCAGCTGCTGTTTAAAATTCTGAACTCCGGTGACTATGCCGCCAGCCTGACCGAATACGACTGGGCATCAGGCTCAAAAAAAATAACGCCTAAAATTGCCGAAAAGGGCCTGCGCTACGACCTCACGGTGCCTTTTGCCCGCTACGTTGTGACGAACCGCCACGCGCTGGCCATGCCCTTTAAACGCTATCAGATGCAACCCGTTTGGCGGGCCGACCGCCCCCAGAAAGGCCGCTACCGCGAGTTTTACCAGTGCGATGCCGACGTAGTTGGTACAGATTCGCTGGTGTGCGAGGCCGAAATCGTGCTGATGATACACGAAGTACTGCGCAACCTCGGTATCGAACATTTCACGCTCAAATTCAACAACCGTAAAATCCTGACGGGCATTGCCGAGGTCATTGGTGCCGCCGGGCTGGAGGGCCAACTGGCCGTGGCCATTGATAAGTTAGACAAAATAGGCACAGAGAAGGTCCTGGCCGAACTGGCCGAGCGCGGATTTTCGCCGGAAGCCATCACTGCTTTGGCACCCATGTTTGCCATGCCCGAAACACCGGATGCCGTGCTCACTAACCTCAAAATCTGGCTTAGTACGTCGGAAACGGCCCAAAAAGGTATCGCTGAACTGGAAGAAACGCTCTTGCTGGTCAGTCAGTACGGTCTCGACATGCCCCGGATCGAAATTGATGTGACCCTGGCGCGGGGGTTGTCTTATTATACGGGTGCCATTTTTGAGGTGAAAGCCCTCGACCGCAGCGATGTACCCGTGCAAATTGGGAGCATCAGCGGGGGTGGGCGCTATGATAACCTGACAACGGCATTCGGGGCCTCGGAGCAGCTATCGGGTGTGGGTATCTCGTTCGGTGTCGACCGGCTATATGATGTGATGGATGAACTGGACCTGTTTCCGGCCGAGACCGGGCAGGGAACGCAGGTCCTGCTGACCCCCTTCGACCGCGATGCGCAGCAACTGGCACTGCCGCTGCTACGCCAGTTGCGGGCAGCGGGCGTTGCCACCGAAATGTATCCCGATATGGTGAAAGTGAAAAAGATGCTCGACTACGCCAACGCCAAATGCATTCCCTATGTCGTGCTGATTGGCTCCGAAGAAGTAAAAACCGGCCAGTTAAGCCTAAAAAATATGGTCACCGGTGGGCAACAAACGCTAAGCGGCTCCGACGTGGTGGCCGCTATGAGCCTTCTACATAAGTAATTAAGCAGAATTAAACGACACATTAATCACTATGTTATTGGCAATCATTTTGCTGAAGTCAATCTGATAATATGTTCCGTATGATTTAAAAATGTCAAGAATTGCTTTTTTCAATTTAGCCCACGACTTGTAAGCAGCCTTATTTAACCAT
>JAYVAP010000619.1:0-4801 GCA_043750915.1 Spirosoma sp.
CGTTGGTAAGCCCCTCGAAAACGCCCGTCGAGCCAGTTGGTGAGCGAAAAGCCGACCACACTCCTACTGTATTTCACTTTCTGGCCCGATAGGCCCGCCCCCCGCAGGGCATCGCCATTTGGCGTATTATATGGAACGAGGGCATACAGCCGGGTAAAGATGGCATCGGCGGCTCTCACCGAAATTTGCTGCAATATAATGCTTTCGATCAGGGCTGCGTATAGCGCACCCGGCACCGGTCGGCTGGTGGTCCGGCTCTGGTTATAACTGGCAGGGGTTGGCAGTTACAACCAGAGCCAGGTAATGACTTTGCTTTGCGAATATGAACGCGACACCATTCGCTTTATGGTACTCTCGGAAAAATTTATGTGATTTATCAGTAAGGGATACAGCAAAAATTATACTCTTTATCTAAATGACCTTATTTATGCCCCCACCGCTTAACAAACAGTCGACCCAATCGATCCCCTTCGGCGGGCCGTCTGATTCGGTCAAAGAGACATCGGGGGATGGTGAGTTTTTTATCCGCCAGGCTTTTGAGCAGTCGCCCCGGATGGGCTATGAGTTGCTGTTCCGGCGTTACTACCAGCCTTTGCACAGCCACGCCACCCGGCTGGTATACTCGCCTGATTATGCCGACGATATTGTCAGCGACGTATTTCTAAATTTCTGGCTCATGAAAGCGTACCTCAACGTCACCACTTCTTATCAGGCTTACCTGCTGGTATCGGTACGCCGGGCGGCCTACGCGCACATGCGCCGGGAGTTTATCCACGAAACAATCGACAAATCGGAGGTGCAGCAAGTATCCGATCAGGCACCGGTGGCCGATATTCTGCTGAGTTACGATGAGTTGTATCTGAGTATCGACCGGGCTATCCGGGCCTTGCCGCCCCAGATGCAGCGCGTGTTCATGCTGAGCCGGTTCGACGGGAAGTCACACCGGGAAATTGCCGAACAACTCAGGATTTCTCCCCGTACGGTGGAGGTACACATTCACCGGGTGCTGCGCATTTTGCGCGGCATCGTGGCCGATCAATAATGAAGCCATTCGCGTTTGGCACGGCAATTTATACTACCTCATAACTATGGAAGTAAACCGTCAATTACTTTTTTTGTACTGGTCGGGGGCGGCAACACCTATGCAGCGCAAATTAATTGAAGAATGGCTGCAAACTCCGCCTAACCGGGAGTTGTTCTTTGGCTGGCTGATGCAGTGGGAAGAAGCATATCCGCAATCAATGCCCGACGCGGCCAAAGCCTGGGAAGTCCTGAACGCCCAACTCGAACCCCTGCTGCCGACTTCTGCCGAGCCTGAATCTGCAGGTCCGCTACCTGCCAGCCGATGGCCGGGCATTCCAGTGCGCTGGGCAGCTGCTGCCAGTGTGGTCTTGTTGCTGGGGCTGGGGTTTGCTTTTCGGGATACCCTCCGATATGTGCGCTACACTACGGCCTCCGGGCAGGTAACCACCATTCCACTGCCAGACGGGAGCCGGGCCGTGCTGAATGCCAACTCCGAACTAAGCGTACCCCGGTTTGGCTTTGGCACCGCCGATCGGTTGGTGTTGCTGAAAGGGGAAGCCGACTTTACGGTAATGGGTCAGCCCAGCCGGCAACGCTTTGTAGTGCGAACACCCACGCAGGTAGATGTGGTGGTGTTGGGTACCGAGTTTGCCGTGGTGGCCCGCCATCGCCTGTTTCGGGTGGCCCTGCACAGCGGTAAAATAAAACTACAGCACACGCCCGCCACCGGACTCCTGTCGGCTGCCCTTACCCTGATGCCGGGCGATGTGGTAACGCTGAACCCCACCGGCCATTTTAACCTGAACCGCCAGCAACCAACGCGCCAGTTAGTGGCCTGGAAAAGTCACCAGTTTATTTTCGACCGTAGCTCCCTGCGCGAGGTGGTGACCATCCTGAACGAGCATTTCGGGGAAGATATCCGGCTCGACGATCAGGTGCTGGCCACCCATCAGATTACCGGTCGGTTCAATGCCGAGCGGTCGGGCGAGTTACTCGATGCCGTGACACAACTGACCGGCTGTCGGCTGGTGGTGAACGGAAATCAGAAGATTTTAACCAAATAAAACCTCACAAAACCCCAGAATATAATGCTCATCTCTACACAAAACATCCGCCGGTGGGCGGTACTCAGCCTGTTGGCTGGCAGCCCGTTGCTGGTGCAGCCGGGCCATGCGCAGGTGCTTGCTTTTGCGGGCACGCCGGTGGCACCCGGACGGCTCCCGGCAGCACCGCCCCAGCCTACAACCCAGGTTCAACTGCGCGACGCGCTGCTGGACCTGATGAAGCGCCATCACATCGAAATTCTATTCGACGAAATCCTGCTGGCCAACAAATGGGTGCAACCCGCTTCGATGACCACCGATGGTACGCCGGAGAAAGCCCTCACGCAACTGCTTCTGAATACGGGCCTGCAATATCGCCGGCAGCGCAAAGGTGCTTATCTGATTGTGCCCGACCGTAAAGCCAAACGCGCATCGACCGAATCGTTACCGGTGCCAACACAGGCCATCCTGCCCCGGTTTGAAACCAAACCAGGGCAGGAAACGACCAGTAATATCAATAGCCTTCCGGCGATAGCTCCTACCATGGCAGCGCAGGAAATTCCGGTGCGGGGCGTAGTCAAAGCCTCCGACAACGGTCAGGGACTGCCTGGCGTAACAATTCTGATAAAAGGAACCACGCGCGGTACCGTAACCGATGCTACAGGAAGCTTTCAGCTCACCGTGCCCGATAATAACGCGGTGCTGGTGTTTAGCTTTGTGGGCTACGACCGGCAGGAAGTCAGGCTGGGTGCCCAAAAAGAAATAAACATCACGCTGGCGGCCTCGCTGGGTTCGCTGGAAGAAGTGGTGGTGGTTGGCTACGGCACCCAGAACCGGCGCGACGTGACCGGAGCCGTATCGACGGTGAAAGCCGCCGACCTGGAGCGGGTCAACGCCGTATCGGTCGATAATCTCCTCCAGGGCAAAGCTGCGGGCCTTAATATCGTGGCCTATAACGCCCAACCCGGTGGTAATCTGGCCGTCAACATCCGGGGTGCCCTCTCGCCCCGGGGCGACAACAGCCCGCTGTATGTGATCGACGGCTTGCCGCTGACATCCAACTTCTCGCTGGAAACCACCTCGAGCACGTCTGATTTCCGGGGGAACGTCGACCGGAGTCCGCTGAATTCGATTAACCCCAACGACATCGAGTCGATCGATATTCTGAAAGACGCTTCGGCTACGGCCATCTACGGATCGGCGGCAGCGAACGGCGTTATCCTGATTACGACAAAAAAAGGAAAGGAAGGCAAAACGACGGTGAATTACAGCGGCTCCTACTCGATTCAGACCCCGCAGAAGTTTCTGGAACCCCTGAACGCCACCGAGTTTATGACCAACAGTGTGCTTTTCAGCCGGGAGCGTTTTCTGTTTAACAATAAAATTGCGCCCTACGGCAACGTAGATCCCAGCACCAAGCCAGCTTTTCAGCCTTTTTTCAGCAGCGACGATATTGCCAAAGCGGGTATAGGTACCAACTACGTCGATTATGTGGTGCGCCCCGGCCGCATCAACGACCAGAACATTTCGATTTCGGGCGGCACGGCGAGTACCAAGATCTTTACGTCGGTCAACTTCTTCGATCAGCAGGCCCTGCTCAGAAACTCTAATTTCAAACGCATTACGGGCCGTATCAACATCGACCAGAAACTGGGTTCGCGCGTAAACCTGTCGTTGGGTATGACCTACAGCCAGATCAATAACGACAACGTGCCAACCGGCCGGGTAGACGATGCCGACAGCCCGTCGCTCATTCTGACGGCCCTTGCCTTTGCGCCCACCTTCACGCCCCGCGATGCCAACGGTGTTTTAAGTCGCTCATATTATGCCCGCACACCCAACCCGGCCAGCTACGACATGGTTACCAACAAAACCATGAGTCGGCGGCTGCTGATAACGCCCAACCTACAGGTCAATATTATGGACGGGCTGCGGCTGAACCTGACGGGCGGCATCGATCAGAACTCCTCCGAGCGTTCGTTTTTTGTGCCGGTGGGTGCCATGTTCCAGTCGGTGCCGGAGGGCAACGGGCAGTATGGTGTGGCTAATTCCAACAACTACAGTGCCGAGTCTTTTCTGACCTACGACAAAGCTATGGGCAAAAGCCGGTTTTCGGCCGTAGCGGGCGTGGGCTACTACAAAACAGAATATAACGGCTATGGCCTGAGTGGGGTTGGTTTCAACACCGATGCGTTTGGCATCGACAACCTCGGTATCGCCTACAACCGGGACCTGGGTTACATATATTCGGGTCGGAGCGAGCGCAGTAAACTCTCGCAGTTTGTGCGCCTGAACTACACGTTCATGGACCGCTATATTCTGCAGTTTACCGGCCGGCGCGATGGCACGAGCAATTTCCCGACGGGCAAAAAGTACGGTGCATTTCCCGGCATCTCGGCGGCCTGGCTTATCAACGAAGAAAACTTTATGAAGGGAATGCCGGCCCTGAGCCAGCTGAAACTGCGGGCGGGCTACGGCACCTCGGGCAACGAAAGCATTACGGCCCAGAATAACTACAGCCTGTCGCTGTATTCGCTCAGCAATAATTACCAGTATCTGATTGGCAACACGCTGCGCAACACCGGTTTGCTGCAAACCCAGATTGGCAACCCCGACCTGCGCTGGGAAACCAACATCACCATCAACGCCGGGCTTGACTTCGGGTTTTTCAACAACCGGCTGAGCGGCTCATTGGATTACTTTAACCGCACGGCCAAAGACCTGCTCGATTTCCG
>JAYVAP010000620.1:0-6369 GCA_043750915.1 Spirosoma sp.
CCGCGATCTGATTATGCCGTGACCGGCTGGCGCGTCATAGCGATTCCCACGTCAGCCGCCAGTTTTCCAAACGCAGGGGCAAATCGACACCGGGCTGCCGGGGCTGGCTGGTGGCCACAAAGTTGAGGGCCGCTGTCTGCTGCGACACCGCCGTGGTGTGCTGGTCGGTGCGCAGAAAAACCCGCCCCGATACCGCGTCAATAACTTCGATATGGGCCTGAATAATGTCGCCAACGGCAAAACTACGCCCGTTGAAGTCGATGGCCTGCACCACCTGAAATAAACACAATTTTCCCTCGGTCAGCGGTCCTTCGCTCAGGCTACGGGTTACCAGCTGCAACAAAGGTCTATCTATTGGCGCGGGTGCGGAAGATACCTTACCGGTAATCGTATCGGCAACCGGTTCATCGTCGTCGGTCAGCAGGGCCACCGTTGCCACCGAATCGGTGGGGCAGGCGAGCCAGACTAAGGCCGTACTGTCGGGCGCGGTAGCCGCAAAGGCGGATTCGTCCATGTCGAAGGAAGCCAGAATGGCCGTGCGCTCAACCGGGGGCATCAGGGGCGAACCATTGCTGAGGGCCTCCAGGTGGCCGATGCTCAGGTAACTTCGGTAGGCCTGTGGGTGGGTCAGCAGTTCTTTGATGGCCACGGCCTGGTACAGATAGGCTTTGGTTTCGGCCGCGCGGTAGGGCAGGGCCATGGGGTGCAGCGTGGGGTGCTGGCGGGCCAGATGCCCAATGTAAGTTGGCCCCGCGTTGTAGGCCGATGCCACCAGCATCCATGACCCCAGCTGTTTGTATAAATCGCCCAGATACCGGCAGGCCGCGTGCGTAGCTTTGCGCAGGTTGAACCGCTCATCGTTCCGGCGCGACACACGCAGGCCGAGCGATTGCGCTGTTTGTGGCATCAGTTGCCAGAAACCGGCGGCTCCCCGGCGCGACACCGCCCGGTTGGTAACGGCACTTTCGAGCAGAGGCAGAAACTTGAAATCGAGGGGAATCCGGTAGTGTTTCAGAATGGGTTCGATGAGTGGAAACACCACGGATGCCCGGCGCTGGAGCAAAATCAGGTCGGCAGCCTGAGCGGCCTGCCGGGAGAGCATACGGGTCCAGCGGGAGGTGATGGCCGGCAAATCGACGGGCATGTTTTCTCCGCAGAAATGAACGGGTTCGGTTATTTTCGCGGAAAAAGGGTCGGGGAGCGGGCTGGCCGTGGTGCGGGTGTTCATCACCAGCGCGTTGGTGGCCGTTTGGCCCAGCAGCAGCGAACTGCTCAGAAAAACGGGACCACAGGCGGCCCCCATTAGCAGGATAAATTTCGTCATCAGCACAGTGGGTTTAGTCGATACGCGCATTGGCCGTTTTCGCAAACGGCGGCATCTGGCGGCTTTCTCTCCCTGTCTGTTTTGCTGCACTAATCCAGCAGCCGCACGATGAAATTTTTGATCCGGTTATGCTTAATCACTTTCACTAATTGTCCTTTGTTGTACAGGTATTCGTCCTCATGATCGTCGAGCAGGGCGCGCGCGGTAGGTGGAGGGTGCCGTTTGGGAGAGCGTAAAATAATCCCCGAAATACTCCGCGTAGACCTTTGTTCGACTGTTTGGCTCGTAAAAGTACAACAACGAAACGGAAAAATCAATACTGTTTCGCTCAACCGCCTGACGGTCATGCTTATATTGATTCGCCGAGATCACGTACCGGTTGCCTTTCCATTCCGTCCGGGATGTATAGTTGCCCCGGTTCGTTTACGCGTCAACGGTGGCGAGGAGGAGTTTTTTACCCGCAAACTGGCTGACAGCTTTGTAATAAATCCGGATGGTGTAGACCAGCAGTTTCACCTTCACGTCGCTGATGAGGGTGTAAGTGCTGCGGTTGTCGGGGTGCTGCTCGCGCATGGCGGTCATGGTGCCCACCCGGATACCGGCTATTTCGATGGCGTAATGGTGGGTTTCGGGGGCCTGCGCCCGCGCCAGAACCGGCCAGCCCAGCCAAAGCAGCAAATATAGTTTTTCCATTGGGTGCAATTCAACGCTAATTTTTTGTGATTTTTGGGGATTCATTTCCTTCACCTTATAAACGACAGCGGGCTGGCGTTTCCTTTTTATGCGTGCTTTTTCTTTTCTATTGCTCCTGATCGGGGCTGTTTCGCTTACGGGTTTCGGCCAGTCAGTAAATCGCTACGCCATTGTGCCCCGCCCGGCGCAGCTTGATGCCCGCACCGGCGAATTCGTTATCAACCGCGCCACGGCTATTCTGGTGCCGGCGGACCAACCCCAGCTGAAGGCCGTTGCCGACTCGTTTGCCCACCACCTCAACCGCATCGGCGGGCTGGGCCTAACGGTGGAAAAGACCGGTTCGGCCATTCCGCCCAACGCTATCCGGTTTCTGCCCGCCCGCGATACCGCGCTGGGCACCGAAGGCTACCGCATCGACGCAACCGATAAACTCATTACGCTTGAAGCCAGTACGCCGGCCGGGTTTTTCTATGCCGTTCAAACGCTGTATCAGTTGCTGCCAACCGCTCTGCCGGGTGTTGGTGCAACAAAAGACGCGTCGCTGCGAATGCCCGCCTGCCGGATTCAGGATCGGCCGCGTTACCCGTATCGGGGGTTGCACCTCGACGTAAGCCGGCACTTTTTTCCGGTGTCGTTTATCAAGCGATACCTCGATCTGATGGCGTTGCACAAGTTTAACAATTTTCACTGGCACCTCACCGACGATCAGGGCTGGCGCATCGAAATAAAAAAATACCCGAAACTGACGCAGGTGGGGGCAAAAAGGCGCGAAACGCTGGTGGGCCACTACGATGATTATGACCCGCAGGTGTTCGACGGCAAGCCCTACGGCGGTTTCTATACCCAGGATGAGGTGCGCGAGGTGGTTCGGTATGCGGCTGCCAAACATATTAACGTGGTGCCCGAAATTGAAATGCCCGGCCACGCCCTGGCTGCGCTGGCGGCCTATCCCGAACTGGGCTGCTCGCCAGGCCCGTATCAGGCGGCCACCAAGTGGGGCGTTTTCACGGATGTATTCTGCCCGACCGAAAAAACATTTGGCTTTCTGGAGAATGTCCTGACCGAGGTGATGACGCTGTTTCCGGGCAAATACATTCATATCGGTGGCGACGAATGCCCCAAAGATGCGTGGCAAAAAAGTGCTTTCTGCCAGCAACTTATCAGGCGCGAAGGCCTGAAAAATGAACACGAACTGCAGGCCTATTTTATTAACCGAATCGACCGGTTTGTGACGGCAAAGGGCCGCCGAATCATTGGGTGGGACGAAATTCTGGAAGGCGACGGGCCAACCATCCAGTTATCGCCCAACGCCACGGTAATGAGTTGGCGGGGCACCAAAGGCGGCATTGATGCGGCCCGCCAGCACCACGACGTAATTATGACCCCCGGCCAGTTTTGCTATTTTGATCACTATCAGGGCGATCCGGCCCTGGAGCCAACGGGCTTTGGCGGTTTGTTGCCCCTGCCCCTGGTATATTCTTATAACCCAACGCCCACCGAACTATCGCCCGCCGATGCCACCCATATTTTGGGTGCTCAGGGCAACGTCTGGACGGAATACATTGAAACGCCCGCTCAGGTTGAGTACATGGTCTGGCCCCGGGCGGCTGCGCTGGCCGAGGTGCTCTGGACACCGCTGGCCCTGAAAAACTACGACGATTTTGCCCGTCGGTTGCCCCAGCATCTTAATCGACTGGCCCGCCTGAAGGTCAACTACGCCCGCACTTTTTTCGATCCCGTGCTCACCGCCCGGCCCACCCCCGATGGCCGGGTGAGCGTTATGATGGCCCTGACCCCACCCGCACCGGGCACAATACAGTACACCCTCGATAACCGCATTCCCCACCAGAACACCACCCGCTACGAACAGCCCCTGTTACTCACCACAACAACGACCGTCCGGGCGGCTGCTTTTGAAAACGGCCAGCCACTGAGCCAGCTTGCCAAAGTGCAGACCGAATACCTCATTTCGAAGGCAACCGGAAAAACATATACGCTGCTGAGTGCGCCCACAACCGGCAGGCCCGACAAAAACTACAGTCTTACCAATGGCGTTGTGGCGGGCATGGGTGGCTACGAGCTGGCCAACGTAGTGTCGTTTGCCAACGATTTTAGTGTGGTTGCCGATCTCGGACAGAGCCAGCCGGTACATAGTGTTCGGGTAGGATTTGTGAAATACACGGCCAAAAATATGTGTTTGCCGAAACAGGTTGAGATTGCCGTTTCAGACGATGGGCAGACGTTTCGGACGGTTATGACGGCAAAAACCAACGCGGCTGAGGGCGGCAAACGGGCGGTTGTCCGGCTCCCGTTTGCGTTTGCGCCCACCCCGGCCCGCTACGTCCGCATCACGGCTCGCAACGTGGGCACGGTACCGGTAGGTTTGCGCAACCCCGGCAAACCGGCTCAGATGGCCGTAGACGAAATCGAAATAGATTAAAAAGCGGGAACGGCACCACCGCTGTGGAAAAACGAATGGCGCGACGTTCCCGGATTCTCACCGTTTCTCAATCCCGTCCAGCACGCGCCGGATCACGTTGGCACGCTGCATGAAATCGAGCGAGCGGGGGATGTCCTGGTCGTCGATGACCTGCTTAAATTGCTGGAGCAGATCTATGTAAGCCGTTAGCGCACTGGATACGTTGGCGCGGTTCTGGTCGAAAATGGGTGCCCACATCTGGGGCGAACTTTTGGCCAGCCGGACCGTGCTGCTAAACCCTGTGCTGGCCATATCGAAGATAGCCTGTTCGTCTTTTTCCTTTTCCAGCACCGTCAGGCCGAGCGCAAAGGCACTGATGTGGCTCAGGTGCGAGACGTAGGCCAGGTGCAGGTCGTGTTCCTGCGGGGTCATGTAAAACAACTTCATTCCCACATCGCGAAACAGGCTTTCGGCCAGTGTCAGGCTATCGGGATGGGTTTTCTCGCGGTCGCAGATAATGAGGTTTTTGCCCGGCAACAATGCCCCGAAAGCCGCGCCGGGGCCGGAGTTTTCGGTGCCCGCCATGGGGTGAGCCGCCACAAACTGCGCCCGCTTCGGGTGGGCATCGGCAACGCCACAAATCAGCCCTTTTGTCGATCCCAGATCAACGACGGTGGCCCCCGGCGGCAGGTGGTCGAGCACGGCAGGCAGCAGTTCAATGATGCTGTTGACGGGCGTGGCCAACACAACCAGCGTGCTGCGGGAAAGGGCCTCGGCCAGCGGCAAAACCTCATCTACGATGCCTTTGGCCAGGGACAACTGGCCATTCACCGGCGACGCATCGACACCGATGAACCGCATTTTAGGGTATTTTTCGCGGATGGCGAGGGCAAACGAACCACCCAGCAAGCCAACGCCAATGATGGAAACAGTCATATTCTTAAAGTTTTTGGTGGCGTTGTTGCCAGCCCATGTGTTTGGTTTGTGGGTGCCTGCTCCCGGCGGGCAGGCAAACGCGCTTAACTCAAAAAACGCCCGCAGCAACCCGTTCGACGGCCTGCCAGATCCGCTCTTTGGGCATGCACAGCGACACCCGGATATACCGCTCGCCCGTTGGCCCAAAAATAAAGCCCGGCGCAATGAAAATGTGTTTTTTGTACAGCAAATCATCGACCAGCACCTCCGCCGATGCGACCGAGTCGGGGAGTTTAGCCCACAAAAACATACCTTCCTGATCTTTGGCGTAGGTGCAGCCCAGCGCATCTAAAAAAGCACCAGCAGCCTCCAAACGACCTTCGTATACGGCGTTGCGGGCGCGGTGCCAGTCGTCGGAGTTGGCCAGGGCCTCCACGGCGGCCTGCTGAAGGGCCAGAAACGTACCCGAATCGACGTTGCTTTTGATGGTCAGTACGGCATCGATATAGGGCTTGCTGCCCGCCAGCCAGCCAATGCGCCAGCCCGCCATGTTGTGCGATTTACTCATCGAGTTTAGTTCCACCGCCACCTCCGCTGCCCCATCGATGGCCAGCAAACTCAGGGGCGGTTTTTTGTTGAGCACCAAACTGTAGGGATTATCGTGGGCCAGCAGCACGCGGTGATCGTGGGCAAACCGCACGGCCTGTTCAAACAAATTCCGCGTGGCCGGCGCACCGGTTGGCATGTGCGGATAATTCAGCCACATAATTTTGGTGCGGTCGGTAACCAGGTCGGCCAGGGCGTTCCAGTCGGGTTGCCAGCGCTGGCCGGGGGGGGCGTTTTCCCGCAGCGGATAGGCACACACGTCGGCACCGGCCATCTGGCTCACGGCTCGGTAGGCCGGGTACCCCAGCTCGGGCACCAGCACCCGGTCGCCAGGGTTCAGAAACGTCAGCGACACGTGGGTAATACCTTCTTTGGAGCCAATCAGCGGCAGAATATCGGTTTCGGGGTTGAG
>JAYVAP010000621.1:0-2314 GCA_043750915.1 Spirosoma sp.
CTTGTTTTAAGCTTTTTTATGACTGTCAAGTCTGCAAACGCCCGTTCCAATGTTGTCAGCGTCTCCCCCGCTTCCATCGGCAGTTCCAACAACCGAGCCACTGCACGAAACACAACAGCGGGCGATTGCCCTGCTTCGCGCATGATTTTGAGCGAAGTGCTTCCCGCCGATTTCGATAGTTTATTGCCTTCATTATCAAGGAGTAAGGGATGATGCCAGGCGGGCAGGTTCACAAACGCTTCTTCACCAAGCAGTTGGGCCAGATACCGCTGCATGGCGGTGGATTCGCGGAGGTCGTCGCCCCGAACAAGGTGGGTAATGCCAAAGTGCAGATCGTCGGTGAGGGAGGCCACCTGATAAGCAGGCACTCCGCTCCGCTGACGAACCACAAAGTCGGTAGTTAGCTGGTTATCAAGTTCCTGTGGATTGTCAGTGCGTATGCGCCAGGCCACGTTTTGCATGGTAAACGGGAGTTGCTGCGCCCGCATTTGCTCGTTGGCCCCCTCCCCCATTGCCAGAATCTGTTGGCGCGAAAACGAAGTCGCATACACTTGCCCTGTTTCGACCAGCAAACGCAGGGTTTGCTCATACAAAGGCAAGCGGTGCCGTTGCGACCAATTGCGTTCAAAATCGTCGGGGCCGGTGGGGCCTTGCTCGTACGTCAGGCCGAGGTAATCGAGGGAACGGAATATATCGTCCACATAATCAGGCCGTTTGCGGTCGGTATCGAGGTCATCAATCCGCAACAGAATCGACGCACCCAGCGACCGGGCCAGCAAATAGGTCAAGGTGAAATTTACCCCATTGCCGAGGTGCAGGAGACCCGAAGGGGTTGGGGCGTAGCGAAATAGCATGGCAAGGTTGTGTGCAGTAAAAATAGGCATGAATGGGTAGATTGACTCCTACCTGATCCCTTAAAATTGTACTTAGTACAAGTACTCAACCAGGCAAATAATCCACTATCTTTCAGAACAGAACTCCGAACAAACTACCTCAATGAAAAAACTTCTATTGTTGCTTGTAGCTCCCCTTCAACTGGTAGCTCAAAATACCTCGATTGAAACAATCAAGAAATACCCATTCCCAACAGAATTATGTACTTCGGCGACGGGGTCTAAGCTTGCATGGGCCTTGGATGAACAGGGTAAACGTAACGTATATGTTGCTGAAGGCCACACTGATAAGGCCAAAAAGCTCACTAATTTCACGAACGATGATGGGCAGGAAATCACGAGCCTATCCTTTTCGGCTGATGGCAACTGGCTTGTGTTTGTCCGAGGTGGCGATCATGGTAGTAACTGGGATGACAATTTGCCCGTAAACCCATCGGCAGACCCGTTTCCGGTCGACGTAAAAATAGTAAGCATTCCCTACAAAGGGGGCGAGGCCAAATACATAGCCGATGGCGACTACCCGGTTATTTCACCCGACAGTAAACGAATCGTCTTTATCAAAGGAGGTCAGGTCTGGGCAGCGCCCATAGATAGTGCAGGGGCGGCCAAAAGCCTGTTTAAAACCAGGGGCACCGTTAGTTCCCTGGAATGGAGCCCGGATGGTCGTTCGCTGCTCTTTGTTTCTGATCGGGGCGACCATTCCATCATTGGTATTTATACAAACGCGGCTACGCCTATCAACTGGATTGCCCCTTCTTTTGCCGTTGACCACTCACCCAGATGGTCGGTCGACGGCAAACGGATTGTCTTTGTCAGAACGCCGGGGACAGGTGGCCCACCCGATCCATTATTAACAAAGACCCACAGGCCCTGGAGCATTTACACCGCCGACGTAGCTACCAACAAGGCCACACTGCTCTGGAAAGCACCCGCCACCCTGAGAGGCTCCGTGCCGACTACAGATGGCCAATATAATTTGCATTGGGCCGCTGGAGATCGCATTGTGTTTTTATCCTACCAGGATGGCTGGCCTCATTTGTATTCGATAGAAGCCAACGGCGGGAAAGAACAACTGCTCACACCCGGTAATTTTATGTGTGAGCATATCAAACTGAGTCCCGATAAAAAACACCTGACATTTAGTGCTAACACGGGCAGTGACAAACTGGATCTGGAACGGAGACATGCCGCAATAGTGAGTGTCGATAAAGCGGATATACAAATACTGACACCGGGAAGCGGGCTGGAATGGTCGCCTGTATTGACGAATAATGGCACTACGGCGGCTTTTATCAGTGCTACGGCGCAGCAACCACCCATGCCTGCCCTGATGCAGTTATCGGGTAAGGATAAAGGAACTATAAATCAGGTGGGCCTTGACTTAATACCCGCAGATTTCCCAAAAGATAAACTGGTAACCC
>JAYVAP010000622.1:0-3763 GCA_043750915.1 Spirosoma sp.
CCACCTGCGTTTCCAGGTTGGCCAGGCGGGTTTGGTTGCTGCGAATGTCGGCGTTGAGCAGGCCAATGCTTTGCCGAAGCTGGGCGTTGGCGTTATCAACGGCATAGCGACTGGCACTCAGCAACAGTTGCGCTCGTGCTACTCACCGACGCGCTCGACACAGCAGAGCCGCCAAAATGAGGGGGTTCATTCCGGCGGCTCTCTTTCTACGCTGAAAATTCAGCCAGTGTTACTTTGTTTTGGCCTGCCCCAGCACCCGCAACAGGTTGGCACCCCAAATTTTGGCGATGTCTTTCTCCGAGTAGCCCCGGCGCAGCAACTCAGCCGTCAGGTTCTCAATCTGACTAACATCTTCGAGTCCATTGACACCCCCGCCCCCGTCAAAATCAGAACCGATGCCCACGTGGTCGATGCCTGCTACCTGCACAATGTGGTCGATATGATCGACAATGCTGGCTACGCTGGCGCGTTCCGGCGCGAAAACGGTACTCAACGAATCGCTGGCGGCCTCCAGACGGGTTTGCTGCTCGGGGCTTAGCACTTTGCCCACGCGGGCCATACGAAACTTTGTTTTGGCAACCTGAAATTCGGCGGATGGCTTTTTAAGGTAGTCACTCACAAAATTAACCTGCACCACCCCGCCGTTTTTGCCAATGGCCCGGATCATCTCGTCGGTCATGTTGCGCGGGAAGTCGCAGAGGGCACGCGCGTTGGAGTGTGAGGCAATAACGGGCGATTTGGACAGGGCCAGCACATCGTAAAATGTTTTGTCGGAGGTGTGCGAGATGTCGACCATCATTCCCAGCCGGTTCATTTCCTGTACCACCTGCCGCCCAAACGCACTCAGCCCGTTATGAATTGGCCCGTCAGGATCGGTGGAGGAGTCGCAGATGGCGTTGTTGGCAAAGTGCGAAAGCGTGATGTAGCGGCATCCCAGATCGAAGTATGTTTTCACCAGCGACAGGTCTTCGCCCACCGGATAGCCATTTTCCATACCGATGAACACGGCCCGTTTGCCCGCTTTTTCAATGCGGTAGGCATCGGCGGGGGTGGTGGCTGTTTCGGCCAGGTTCGGGTATTTTTTGAGGGCCTGCTGAATCAGATCGAACTGATTGAGCGCATTGCGTTTGGCTTCGGCATGGCCGGCAACGGTGCGCGGCCCCTGCGCGGTATAAACCGCAAAAAACATGGCATCCATCCCACCGTCTTTCATCTTCGGAAAGTCGATCTGCGAACGATCTCGTTTGGTATCGTGCCGTACCCCTACGTCGAAACCGGGCTTCTGCATCATAATTGGTGCGTCGGCGTGGGTGTCGAGCGTCAGCATACGCTGGTGAATACGGTGAACGTCGGGCGGAGCCACAAAAAAAAACGTCAAAAACGGGAAGAAAGGCAGGAGCGAGCGGATCATAGAAACAACGGGTTTGGCCGGTAGTCGGGTGGAAAGCTACGCAAACCCCACTTCTGACGCAACAACTCCGTCGGCCCGGCGAAACTTTCCGAATGTGCAGCCCGTTCTCAGTCACTAAATGGCAAGCAATCAGCCATGGGCAAGTTGTTTTCCAAAAACGGCTTGCTCACAGCCAGCCCCGGCCCGCTGGCGGTTCACCGAAAATCAGCCCTGAACAATGTCCGTCGTACCCTACAAAGACAAAGATACCTCCAAGCGCGAGCAGGTTGCCGAAATGTTCGACAGCATTTCGCCAAAATACGATCTGCTGAACCACGTGCTCAGTGGTGGCATCGATATTTTGTGGCGCAAACGGGCCATCCGCGAGCTGCGCAAAGCCGCCACCCGACCCCCAAAGCGGATTCTGGATATTGCCACCGGCACGGGCGATTTTGCGCTGGAAGCCCTGGTGCTGAAACCCGAAAAAATTGTGGGTATGGACATTTCCGAGGGGATGCTGTCGGTGGGTCGCCAGAAGATGAAGCAGCGTGGAGTCGATCAGATCATCGATATGCGGTCGGGCGATTCAGAAGGTTTGCCCCTGCCAGACAATGATTTCGACGCTGTCATCGTTGCTTTTGGTGTGCGCAACTTCGAGAATCTCCTCAACGGCCTTACCGACATGCACCGCGTGATGCGCCCCGGCGGCACCTGCGTGGTGCTGGAGTTCTCGAACCCGCGCCTGTTTCCCTTCAAACAGTTTTACGGTTTTTATTCCCGGACTATTCTGCCGCTCATTGGGCGCATGGTAAGCAAAGACGCGTCGGCCTACACCTACCTGCCCGAATCGGTGCAGGCGTTTCCCGACGGTCCCGACTTCCTGCGCATCTACGAAACGGCCGGATTTACCAACACCAAATGGATACCGCTCACCTTCGGCGTTGCGTCGATTTACATTGGTCAAAAGCAGTAGTTGCTGCGTGCTTTTTGCTGCTCATTCATGGGCAAACCGCAGCCCAGGGCAACTACAAATACGTGGTGAAGCACCTCGAACGCTATGACGATAAACTGATTCACTACGGCTTCTTTTTTGCCGCGCCTGTTACCCGGTTTAATGTTGGTTACAGTCCCGCGTTTATTACCTCCGATTCGTCCTACCGGATTTATTCGCCCAACCGGGGCAGTTTCCGGGTGGGTTTTGTGGTGAACGCCCACCTCACCAACCGGTTCGATCTGCGGCTAACGCCCGCCGTATCGTTGTTCAGCCGCGAGGTGCAGTATGATTATCCCGGCGGCACCTCCCGTACCGAAACCCGCGAATCGACCTGGGTCGATTTTCCCCTGCTGCTGAAATACAAATCGGAACGACGCAACAACTCACGCATGTATTTGCTGGCGGGCGGGGCATTTAGCGTTGAAACAAACGTACGCCGGAAGGAGAACGTGGGCACGAGTCGGCTGAGCACGGGTACGATGGATTTTGCGGTTGAATATGGCGTTGGTTTCGAGCAGTTTTTTGAGTATTTTAAGTTCGCGCCCGAGCTGCGTTTCTCCCACGGCCTCATTAATCTGTACCGCCCTTCGGGCAACATTGCGAGTGTGGGCATCAACCGACTCACCACGCACTCCGTGACGCTATACCTGAATTTTGAGTAGATTAGTTTAGCATTGCGTTGACCCGTCAGCCCCGAATCAATCTTCGGCCAGCGTCTGCGAGATGTTCATGCGGTAAACACCGAGTGCGGGCAACGCGGCCGCCAGCACACCAATGGCTATCGCAACGCCCAGTAATGCCCACTCTTCGGGCAGGAGGCTAAACTTGGCCAGATCGTAATGGTAGTCGGAGGAAACTGTTCGGGAAAACAGCCACAGCCCAACCCGGCTGAACACAATGCCTAAGCCGAAACCAATCAGTGCCAGTGCCAGGCCTTCGAGCAGCAACATCGCAAACAACTGCGCCCGCGTAGCCCCCATCGATAGCATCAGGGCCATTTCATAGCGTCGTTCTTTGAGCGAATTATAGAGAGACACAAACACGCTGATGCCCGAGATGAGCATGATCACTAATGCCAGCCCGCGCAGCGTATCGACCCCCACGCCCAGCAACGAAAACAGCCGGTTTATTTCGATATTTGGCAGCGCGGCCTGTAGTTTGGCATTCTGATTGATGCTCCGCGCCAGCATCATGCCCATCGGGTTCCGAAACTTGATGAGCATACTCGTAATCTCACGGGGTGCTTCTTCAGTGTGTTCTCCGTCGGTATGAGTTTCGTCGGGGTGAGGTTTAGCCTCGCTTTCGTGGTGTTCGTGAATGGCCCATACGCTCGATAAGGGTGTTAGAATGAGCTGATCCGTCACGGTGTTAGTCCGGTT
>JAYVAP010000623.1:0-4032 GCA_043750915.1 Spirosoma sp.
TCGATCCCTCAACAGCCTGATTCCCGGCGACATTGCCGTTTATAACTGCTTCCCCGTCGGGCCCGGCGACCATGCCCGGTTCACCGCCTGCCATCGGCAGTATCAGTACCGAATCAGCCGCCGGAAAAACCCCTTCCTCGACGGGCTGACCTATGTTTTTACGCTGCCGCTGCACGTAGATCGCATGAACGAAGCAGCTAAATGCCTGTTGCGCCACCGGGATTTTGAGAGCTTCAGTAAAGTGAAAACCGATGTCAACACCTTCAACTGCCGAATAGACAGGGCCTATTGGGAAGAAAAAACTGATGGCGATCTGATTTTTCATATCCGGGCCGACCGGTTTCTGCGCGGCATGGTGCGGGCCATTGTGGGTACCCTGCTGGCCGTGGGGCAGGGACAGCTGAGCGTGGCAGCCGTGGATGATGTTATTCTGGCTAAAGACCGCAGGCAGGCAGGGCGGGCAGTGCCGGCCGAAGGCTTATCGCTGGTAGAAGTAGGGTATCCACCCGAGGTGTTTGGCCAGCGGCAGAACCCGGTAGCCCCCCAATTTGTTAAACCCGTAAATCAACACCTCGACTTTTGACAATCGGAACGATCATCATAGCCGCCGGAGACTCCTCCCGAATGGGTGGTGAGCCAAAGCAACTGCTGCCCTACAAAGGTCAATCGCTGCTGCGTCGGATTACCCAAACCGCACTGGCCCTGCAACGAGGCCCGGTCGTGGTGGTACTGGGTGCTTACCGCGACCGGATCGCGCCCGAACTGGCGGGTTTACCCATTACCCTGGTCGACAACCCGGGCTGGCCGGGCGGCCAGGCCACTTCGCTCAAAACAGGCCTGGCTGCCCTGTACTTAGTTCAGAAAAACATCGACGCGGTGCTGGTGCTGCATACTGATCAGCCCATGGTATCGGTCGGTTTACTGATGCACATGCTGGACGTGTGGCCCGAAAGCGGGATGGGCATTGTCGCCTGCCGTTACGATACGCAGCTGAGCGTACCGGCACTGTTCAGTAGAAACTACGTGACCGAACTCCTGCAACTGACGGGCGACAAAGGGGTGAAATGGGTCATTGTGCGGCACCGCAAGGACTGCGCCGAGGTGCAATTTGCGGCCGGCGCTATCGACCTGGACGCCAAACGTGATGTTGATCTGTTTATTTCGGCGCAGGCTGCCCTTTCGTAAATGGGCTGGCCCGAATCTTAAATACATCTGCGCCCGTAAATGCTTTTTATGATCTTGATTTTCTCTTGCTTTTTACCAGGTGAACCATGGAAAAACTGACTACTGCCCGCCAGCTGCAAACCCGCCTTTTGGCCGTACTCGACACCGCCGAACGGGAATTCAGGCCGCAGCCCGATCCGCAGTTTCGCTGGAAACCGGCACCTGGCCGCTGGAGTATTCTGGAATGTCTGCAGCACCTGAACTTAGCCGAACGCTTTTATATCCGAAATATCCAGCACAAAGTCGATGCCCTGGGCCTATTATCGACCAACCCCGTGGATCAGGTCATTGAATCAGACTGGATTGGCAAGGCAATGCTCTACGCCATTGACCCGGCCATGAAGCTGAAACTGCCCGCGCCTGGCATGATCCGCCCCCGCCGACCCGAAGAACTCAGTCCAGCCGAAGTGCTCAACCAGTTTATCGACCTGCAAACCACGCTGCTCAACCTGCTCGATAAGGCCGTGTACCTCGACTGGAATCAGGAAAAAGTCATGACCATGTATGGCAAGTGGCTGACGATCAGACTTGGCGATGCCATCAGGATGCTGGTAGCCCACACCGAACGGCACATGAATCAGGCCATGCAGGTGAAACAGGAAATGAATACCCTTACCCAGCAACTACCCCACAGTACTGGGTAGTCGTCCCTCTCCTGAAAATTAGTTACGGGTTTTTCAGCCAGTGTGCCGGATGTTTACTGAAAAATCAGCGCAGCCCGCGCACAAACCGGCGCATAGTTTCGCAGTATATCTGTTCCGATTTATCGAGCGGTTGCTGATCTTTCAGCAGCATGGCCAGCATAATGATGCCGTGCGACATAGACCACCACTCGAAATAAAGCCGCTGAATACTGTCTTTAGACTTGGGTATGAACGAGAAGAGAATCTCAGAAACGGCCGTACTGACGGCCTGCATGTCGTCTGACCGATGCACGGGCAGGGTGCAATACGCACCGTCGAGGTTGTACATAACCTGGTAAATTTCCGGGTGCTGACGGGAAAACTCCCACTGAATCAGCGAGATTTCGTACAGGCGTTTTTCGGGGTCGCGGTAAAGCTTAAGAATGCGGTCATACTCCTTGTGGAGGTGCCGGAATCCTTCGTTGCGAATCTCATCGAGCAGCACATCTTTACTGTCGAAATATTCGTAGACAATCGGGGCACTATACTTAATGGCTTCGGCAATTTTACGGATCGAAACCGCCTGCCATCCCTCCCGGCGGGCAATATCTTTCGCCGTCAGCAGGATTCCCGTGCGCGTGTGTTCACGGGAACGGGGCTTTCGTTCGATAGTTTCCATATATATAGGTTCCAGTGGTCAGTTAACGGTGTTAATTCAGCAGAAAACTACGGATTAATGCTGATCTTTTCTACAAATGACCTGAAACTTATAAGAAAATTCTATCAATTTCGTTTCAACGTCTTAAAACTACCCGTCTGCATCGCTGTGAAGCCCTATTGGGCCGAAAAACATTTTCCAAAATACTGCTTGTAATAGTCAACAGCCCACGTGGACAGGGCGTTTCCGGAGTCAAAAAAAATGCCTGTTCGGTACGAGTCTATAAGCCGGGTTCTGTCCTCCTGCCGGGGCAGAATGGCTTGTCATTTATCTGGGATGGCCGTCGCCGACCACCTCTTTCGACCTACCCGCGCTGGCACCGGAATTGCTTCCGAATGGAGACGAGCCGCCCCGCATCCAACGCTTATTTGGTCTTTCAGCCCCTAAGGTTTATCCTGCCCCGCCGGTTGCCCGTCGGGCGGTAGGCTCTTACCCCACCTTTTCACCCTTATCCCGCCGAAGCAGGACGGTTTATTTTCTGTGACACTGGCTGTCGAACGGCCGTTCCCAGCCCTCCGCCTTCCCGTTAGGAAGTAGGGTGCTCTGTGCTGCCCGGACTTTCCTCGCCCAATTTCTCAGACGCGACAAGCCGACTCGTACCGCTCAGGCAACGGCAAAGGTACAGCAACCGGGCCGGTTTTGCGCTACGATGGCGGTGGGGCACCCGCAAAACCAGCTCCGCGATTTGGCGGCTAACACAGTTTTGCGTAGCATTGTGCTTCACGTGATGGCCTAACGGCTAACCACTTCTCCCGGGCGGCATAACCCGAGACCTGTTCTGCTTAAAACCCTACTAACAATGGAGCCTATTCTGCAACTGAAAATTACGCTTCGCAATGCTAAACCACCCATCTGGCGACGGGTACTGGTAGAGAAGCACATAACCTTCCATGAACTTCATTACGTTATTCAAGGCGCGATGGGGTGGATGAACTGCCATTTGCACGAGTTCACCGTCGATGGCATTCGGATTGGGCAGCCTTTCGAGGACTTCGATGCCGACTTTGGGGACGACCTGGTCGATTCTGATACGGTGACGCTGGAAAGCATGCTATCCGGCATTGGCCAGAAATTTGACTACGTCTACGACTTTGGCGATAACTGGGAGCATCGACTTGTGGTGGAGAAATGGCTACCCCGCGATGAGAAACTAACTTATCCGGCCTGCACCGCCGGGAAGCTAAACTGCCCGCCAGAAGACTGCGGGGGCATTTATGGGTACTACAATATGTTGAGCATTCTGGCTGACAAAAAACACCCCGAACGCCGGGAAATGCTGGAATGGCTGGGTGGCCCCTTCGATGCCCTGGCGTTTGATAAAGATGAAGTGAACCAGCAGTGGACCGGCAATGACTGAAGCTACCCCCCCGCGCTCACAGCCCGTCAACTTTCACGTCGATGCGGCCGTGTGCGTTCACCACGGCCAGCAAAGCCGTGGGGGTCAGGTAAACCTGATCGGGCCGAATT
>JAYVAP010000624.1:0-2234 GCA_043750915.1 Spirosoma sp.
TAACTTATGCAGTATCAGTAATTGATCTTTGGTCCATGTTTGACTTGTATTATTTACCCCCGGCCCCAGCTCCGTTGGTTGGGGTGTGGGTTCCTGTTCGGGGTCGTCTTCTACCGGTATGGAATCAATAATACTACGAAGAACACCTAAAATTTTATTATGCAAATCCCAAAAAACCCAAAGGTCTTGTGGAAATAGACCTTTATGCCCTCCCTCAACAAACTGGTGGCTAATAATCGTAGGAGTCTCAACCAAACCAATGTAAAAACCAACGGTATAGGCTAAATCCCTCAACAATGCTCTATAATAGGTCTCTTGACTTGAGCGATTGAAGAAAGTTAAATTCTTCAAAATTTCAGCCCTGAAATTATTAACAGGAAATTCGACCAAAAAGAAAAAGTCTTCGTCTTTATGGCGATGGCTCTCCAGAATATCCGAAAACTGTAATTCTGTTATTGGTTGGATACCGTTACGTTGCGTTAATGCCAACTGGAGTGCATCATGAAAAACGTTACTTTTTAAACTTGGCAATAATTTGTTCAATAAATCAATATATTTCGTTTGGGATGGCTCCATAACGTATTTGGTTTGGTCAGTTTTCAGGCCCGTAAACCGCCCGCTATCGGGCCGGATGGATTGGATTCGTTGCCGGGTGGTTCCGGGCGGGTCGAGGTAATCAGGCTACTGGTCTGTAGCCGTTTGTCTTATTATCCTCTTATTATTTGCTGGTCAGGCCGCCGTTTCCAGGTCGCTATAGTGCAGCAGCACCCGGCCTAAATCAACGGCCCGTATTTGGGTAGTATGCAAGGTTTCAACGGCTATAGTTTCGCCTTTAGCATTGGTAAATTCAACCTCAACCAAATCGTTACTACCGTAGATATGCACAACCGTTCCCACGTCTCCACGGCGCAATGGTATCGGCCGGTACGCCGGAGCGGAACCGTCCGGGGCGGGGCGGTCAATCAGCAGGGCTACTAAATCGAGTTCCTGTATCATGGTGTTGAGGTCGTCAGATGGTCAGCTAACCGGGTTATCAGGCTCCGGAGGGTTGTTGCATCAATCCGGCCAATTTGCCCAGCTATGTCAGCATCCGCTAACACAAACAAGTACTCCAACCGAATAACTGACGTAACCGTTAGGCCATTGGTTGAATTGGGGGTTAGTTGCTCCCCAAACCCCGGTATCAGTTGATGCAATTGCGAGGATAACCCACAAACCAAATAGTCTCCATACCCCGGCAATTGGCGTAATATGAGCGCGGGCCGACGTTTCCAACCTCTACCCGATAGGGGTAAATCGGCCAGTATGATTTGTCCCTCTCTCATTTAGGTCTATAGTTGGGGTTTCGCTCAATCAAATTAGCATCGGTGTATTCTGGTTCGTCATTGGAGTAGGCCCGCCCGCCCAACAAACCCGATATATACAGAAACTCTTGCCGTTCAGTATCGTTGGCATCCTGCCCAACGCGGGCCAGCAATCCCGATACCAACGGGCTAACCGTTGGATCAAGGTTGTTGAGGTCAATAGTTAACACGGCGGGTTTGCCGTTGGTGTCGTTTATAACGTGTATTCCGTTCATGGTCTGTTTGGTTAACTGGCTATCTGTAAAGTCGGCATTCCGGTTTGCATTGGTATCACGATGTCCATATCGACAAAGTGAGGGTGATTCATCAACATCAGCGCGTTTTGTTCAGAGGACACTTTGACGTATTTCAAAAACATTTTCTCCGTCCGGTGTCCCGTCACCTTCATAATTTCGGGCATTGGGATTTTAGCCAAATACGCATTGGTGGCAAACGAACGGCGGGCCGTGTGTGTGCTGATTAATTCCCACTTTTCGGGATACGTCGTTTCTGTTTTACCGCCCTTTGTAATTTTAATTTCTACCCGTTCGGTCAGTCCCGCCCGTTTGCCCAACTCTTTGAGGTGGGTATTTAACTGTTGGTTCGTAATCTTTTTGGGTGGGATACCCCCGTTTTTAGCCAGTATAGCACGCACAAACCCGTTTAGGGGTACTGATATACGTTCAGCGGTTTTTTGTGTCTTACACGATAAAATACGGCCGTTATGAACGATGTTCTCAGCCCGTATCTGTGTGAAGTCTGCAAACCGTAATCCCGTGAAGGCACCCACTAAAAATAAGTCGCGGGCGCGGTCAATACCAGGTGTACTGGTGAGGTCGAGGTAATAGAGCCGTTTTAATTCGTCGGGGGTCAGGTAGATATTATACGATT
>JAYVAP010000625.1:0-2577 GCA_043750915.1 Spirosoma sp.
AGTCGGGTTTTCGGCGGTAATCCAGCAGGCTTTGGTGTAGTTGAGTGGTACCCAGCGGCATTTGGCACCGTATTCGTTTTCCAGCCGGTACTGAATCACCTCAAACTGGAGTTCGCCCACGGTACCCACAATTTTGCGGTTGCCCAGTTCGAGCGTAAACAACTGCGCCACGCCTTCGTCGGTCAGCTGCTGAATGCCTTTGTCGAGCTGCTTCGACTTCATGGGGTCGAGGTTAACGAGTTCCTTGAAAATTTCGGGCGAGAAACTCGGAATACCCTGAAACTGTAGTGCTTCGCCTTCGGTGAGCGTATCGCCAATTTTAAACGTCCCCGTGTCGTAGAGGCCCACCACATCGCCGGGAAAACCCTCTTCCACCACGCTTTTGCTGTCGGCCATGAAACTGAAGGGCGAGGCAAACCGCACGTTTTTGTCTAAGCGGGTGTGGTGATAAAACTTGCCCCGCTCGAACACGCCCGAGCAGATGCGCAGAAACGCAATGCGGTCGCGGTGGCGGGGGTCGAGGTTGGCGTGAATTTTGAAAACGAAGCCGCTGAAGTTTTTTTCGCCCGGCAGCACCTCGCGGGTAGCCGTGGGGCGGGCAACGGGTTCGGGCGAGATGGCGCAGAAGCCTTCGAGCAACTCTTTCACCCCGAAGTTATTGACTGCCGAGCCAAAGAACACGGGGGCCAGCCTGCCGTCTAAGTAAGCCTGCCGGTCGAAGGCATCATACACCCCGTCGATGAGCTCAACATCTTCGCGGAGTTGGGCGGCATCGCGCGTGCCCACCTTCTGATCGAGCAGGTCGTCGGCCAGGTCGATGGGCAGCACGTCGGCCTCTACTTTGGTTTTATTGGCTTTGAAGAAATATAACTTTTTCTCGATTAGGCTATACACCCCCTTGAAGTCGGACCCCATGTTGACGGGCCAGGTCATGGGCCGCACCCGGATGTTTAGTTTCTCTTCCAGCTCATCGAGCAAATCGAAGGGCTGGCGGCCTTCGCGGTCCATTTTATTAATAAAAATAATCACCGGCGTGTCGCGCATCCGGCAAACCTCCATGAGCCGCTCGGTTTGTTCTTCCACGCCTTTCACGCAGTCGATCACCAGAATAACGCTGTCGACGGCGGTGAGGGTGCGGTAGGTATCTTCGGCAAAATCTTTGTGGCCGGGCGTATCGAGGATGTTGATTTTCAGGTGGTCATAGTCGAAGGTCATCACTGAGGTAGCCACCGAGATGCCCCGCTGCTTTTCGATCTCCATAAAGTCGGAGGTGGCCGACTTCTTGATTTTATTGGATTTGACGGCCCCGGCGGTTTGGATGGCACCCCCAAAGAGCAGGAGTTTTTCGGTCAGCGTTGTTTTGCCGGCATCGGGGTGGCTAATGATGGCGAAAGTCCGCCGACGGGCGGTTTCGGCCTGTGTGTTCGTTTGCATTATTCTCAGAATCAGGCCGCAAAGGTACGAAATTTTGGCGACGCAACAGGGCATCCGTGTCCACGAGCCACGCCGGAGACCCACCCGCCCATTCAACAAAAAGCCCCGGCAACACGCTGGGTGGCCGGGGCTTTTTTGGGTATATGTCGACGGGCTGTAATCTTACCAGCGGGGCATCGTCAGCCGACGCTTCGGTCGGAACGATTGCGCACGTTGCTCACCAAAAATGGTTCCCAGCAGGAAGCCAAATAGTACGGCTAACGCCAGCGTAACGAAGCAGATAATCACGTAACAGAGTTGCGGGTGTATGTAGATGTTCATTGTGTAGTGGGGGAGTGGGTGTCGCATTATAAGACGACGCACCTGCCCATATGTAACGCAGCAAGTCCACTTTTTTTATCGGAACGCCCACACCAGCAACGCCCAGCCCGCAATTAGGGCCACACCGCCGAGGGGAGTGATGGCACCCAGCCAGGTGATACCGGTAAAACAAAGCAGATACAGCGATCCCGAAAAGATGAGCGTACCCATCAAAAACGAATTGCCCGCCCAGCCCAGCAGCTTAACCGTGGCGGGATTCGTGCCGAACGATTGCATCAGCAACCCAACCAGAACCAGTGCCAGGGCGTGATAAAACTGGTATCTAACCGCCGTCTCGAAGGTGTCTAACCGGTTGGCGGCCGCTAAAAAGGTGCGCAGCGCGTGGGCACCAAAGGCACCCAGTGCCACGCCCAACAGGCCCAGCAAGGCCCCGGATTGAATAAAGAATTTCATGCTTTTGTCGTGCCAAACGGCCCCGTTCGGGCCATGTTACCGGCTCCCAAAGATAGCACTTCCAATTCGCACCAGCGTACTGCCTTCGTCAACGGCTATTCGGTAATCGCCACTCATACCCATGGATAGTTCGCTGAACTGGATCATGGGCCGCCGGATGCTGGCCAGCCGGTCGTAGAGCTGTTTTAAGTTTGCAAACTCCTGGCGCACCTGGCTCTCGTTGTCGGTGTTGGTGGCCAAACCCATTAGCCCCACTATGCGGACATGGTGGAGCAAATCCAGTTCGGGGGCATTCAGCAGGGCATCGGCTTCGTGGGGTAAAAGGCCAAACTTGGTGTCTTCGTCGGCAATATAAATTTGAAGCAAACA
>JAYVAP010000626.1:0-2077 GCA_043750915.1 Spirosoma sp.
CAACCTATGATTTTGCCGGTTGGCGCAAAACCGACCCGATGGGCCAATGGGAGTGGAAAGACCTGAAGGGGTTCATGGGGCAGGGCTACATGGCCCGAATGGTGGACATTCCCGCTGAGATGGTTGCCACCCAAACCATCCTCGGATTAGCCGAAAACGACAGCCCTAACAAGGTGTATATCAACGGAAAAATTATTTCAGAAGGAGCTATAAATGGCCTTCGGAAAATTACAATTCCGGCCAATACCTGGAAAGTAGGGCAGAACAGGATTGTGGTGAAACTCGGCGGCATGGTCAACCCTGGTTGGTATGGACTGGGGTTGAAAGGCTCAGGGAATGACCTCTACGTGGAGGATGGTTTACAACGAATCAGCTTAGCCAACGACTGGCAAATTCTGCCCGCATTCGCGGAAAAACATGAATATAAGCGGTTTATGAACAACGTGGCCATCAGCATTTACAACGCCATGATTGCCCCGCTGGAGCCGATGGCCATGCGGGGAGTGCTGTGGTATCAGGGCGAAACCAATGCCGGGCGCGCTTATCAATACCGTCAATCGTTCCCCTTGCTGATTACCGACTGGCGGCAGAAATTCGGGCAAAACATGTCGTTTTATTTTGTGCAATTATCGAGTTATGGCAGTAATCAATCCAGCAATCAGGGCAGCGGCTGGGCCGAACTTCGCGAAGCCCAAACCATGACGCTAAGCCTGCCTAAAACCGGCATGGCTGTAATCACTGACGTTGGTAACCCGAAGGATATTCACCCAACCAACAAGCAGGATGTGGGGCATCGGCTGGCCCTGAACGCCCTGAAACTCGACTACGGGCAGACCCTCAATCACAGTTCTCCGATGTATGACAAAGTGGCGTTTGAGGGCGATAAAGCCATTGTTGCCTTCAAACACGCGGACGTGGGGCTAATAGCCAAAGACAAATATGGCTACCTGAAAGGCTTTGAAATGGCGGGCGACGACAAGGTGTTTTATTACGCCCAAGCGCAAATTAAAGGCAACACGGTGGTGGTGTCGCACCCGAATGTACTGAAACCGGCGGCAGTACGCTACGCCTGGACGGATGCCCCCGAAGAAGCCAACCTGTTTAGTGTAGATGGTTTGCCCGCCAATCCGTTCCGCACTGATAACTGGCCGGGCGTGACGGTGAAAGTAAAATTCGAGTAAAATAAATCCCTATTAGTTGCGACAAAACGTATAGGGGTAGCCCGCGACTCTGAAAGGCTATTTTATTACTTTAGCTGTCTGACGCTGTAGTCCGCTCACCGCCCGTACTAAAAACAGTCCCGCTGCCTGTTGGCTCAACTCGAAAGTATGGGTTTCGTGCGCGCCTGCCCGCTCGATGTTTCGTTGGCCCAGCGTATAACCCCTGGCATCAAGCAACTCTACCCGCAACGGTTGCCCTTCGACACCGCTTACCACCACCGAAACTCCGTCCGTCGTTGGATTACCCAACACCACTACCTGTAAACCCGCTTCAATTTCTGGTAAAGCAACCCGGCTTGTGCCCGATCCGCCGTTGCCACAATTAACCGTGGCTGATGCCTGAATGTCCTGACCGCTCTGCCGAATGAAAAGGGTGAACGTGGTTCCATTTCGCTGGTAGGCTGGCACCACAAACACCGGCGACGACTGCCAGTCGGCAAGGCCCGGAATCTTGTAGGAGAGGGGCGTTCCGTTGCTACCTCCCACGTTAACCGTTAGCTGCCCGGTGGAACAGTTGACGGGTGCCCCAATGAAAAACAGTGTTAGCGGGAATTGGGGAACCCCCGGCGTTGGCAAAATCGGCTGACCTGCGTTACAGGCCGTTGTGAACAGAACGGTGGACATGGCCCCATTTGTCAGTCGGGCTTCAATGGTGAAGGTGGTGCCAATTCGCTGCCAGGGCGGAACCGTGAATTCTTCAGACGTACCCCAGTTACGAAGCCCTGCAATACGATACTCAACCGGGCCACCCGTGCCATTGCTGTAGAAAGCGGTAAGTTTCCCGGTTTCGCAGTCGTAGGTAGGGATACGCAGGAAAAAGCCCGATGGGTTGCCGGGAGGGTTGGGGGGTGTGGGGG
>JAYVAP010000627.1:0-5943 GCA_043750915.1 Spirosoma sp.
GATATCAATATCCGCAATTTCGGCTTATCAAAGACCTTCCGGGTGGGGACACATCCGCTACGTGCTAAGACGGGGCAATAGCTCGTATCTTACGTAGGACTCTCCCGCACCGGCGGCCCGGCGGCCTTTAGACGGGAGAGTTGTCAAAGGGAGATAAGGAATGGGCAGTCATTGGAGCCGGGGGTTGGTTGCCGCGCCAGCCAATCAGAAAGACACCCGCTAAAACCAGTAAGGTGCCCATGATTTGTTGCCACCCAATGGGTTCATGCAGGACTGTTACTGATAACAGGATGGTGAAAACCGGCCCCACACTGCCAATAATCGACGCATTGCCTGACCCCACGCGTCTGACTCCCTCGGCAATCATCAGCGTAGGAATTACCGTGGCAAAAATACCCATGCTCAGGCCGAGCGCATACACCGACATGGGATAGCCGCCCAGCCTCAGCCCATGCTGAAACGCATTGTGCAGGAGGGTTGGAACGGTGGCCGCCATCATGGCGTAGCAGGTGAACCGCTGCGACCCGATGCGGGCAATCATCCGGTCGCTGCCCACTAAGTAGATAGCATAGACCAGCCCGCTCAAAATAACCCAAAATGCCCCCAGAACCACATTCTTCTGGGCTGTTGTGCCAACGTTACCCGCAAACGCCAGCAGAATACCCGCGTAGGTCAGGGCTAAGGCCAGCAGTTGCAGCCGCGATATCCGCCGACCGAAGCCGAAGGCATTCAGCAGCAACACGAAGGTGGGGTAAGTGAATAACAGAATGCGCTCCAAACTGGCCGTGATATAAACGAGACCCAGAAAATTGAGGAAACTGGCCACGTAATAACCCAGGATGCCCAACAAAAAAAGCGTGGCCCACTGCCGGGCTGTCAACGAAACCGGCGGCCCCTGCCGGGCCAGCCTCCAGGCCAGAACGACATAAAACGGCAACGCAAACAACATCCGCAGCGTCAGCAGCGAAATAGCGTCGATGGGGTATTGGTAGGCGAGTTTAATCAGGATGCCCTTGGCGGCAAAACAGAAAGCGGCCAGAAAAACCAGACAAACGCCAACCCAGTAGCGAACGCGCGAAGAAGATGCCGTCATCGTTTTAGCCGCAGGCCACCCAAACCCGCCCATAACTGACCCAATCCGGTTTTTCTGCTAATGTTGGTTTTTCTACTTCTGCCGGAAGAATACCGTGATGGGAACGCCCTCAAAATCGAAATGCTCGCGGAGTTTATTCTCCAGAAACCGCTGATAGGCTTCGGGTACATATTGTGGCAGGTTGCAGAAAAAAATGAACGTGGGCGACGGCGTGGGCACCTGCAACATGTACTTGATTTTAACGAACTTGCCCTTCAAAGACGGGGGTGGATACTTTTCAATCTCCGCCTGCATCGCTTCGTTGAGCTTAGAGGTCGTTATTTTCTTGCTCTTGTTTTCATACACCACCATCGCTTTTTCCATCACCTGAAAAATGCGCTGCTTTTCGTGGACCGACGCAAAAATAATGGGCAGGTAGTCGATGGGCATCAGTCGCTGCAGCATTTCCTTGCGCAGCACATCGGCGGTTCGCTGGTCTTTTTCAACTGCATCCCACTTGTTTACCATAATCACCACGCCTTTTTTTGCTTTGATGGCCTGGCCAATGATGTTCATATCCTGGGCTTCCATACCGCGCGTGGCATCGAGCATAATGATGCACACATCCGAATCCTCCATGGCCCGCAGTGCCCGCAACGTCGAGTAGAACTCGATGTTGGAGTCGATGCGGGATTTGCGCCGGATACCGGCCGTATCGGTCAGAATAAAATCCTTGCCGTAGGCTTTGTAGCGGGTGTTGATGGCATCGCGGGTGGTGCCGGCAATGTTGGTAACAATGCTGCGCTCTTGCCCCGTTAGCACGTTCAGATACGACGATTTTCCCACGTTTGGTCGCCCCAGAATCGCAATTTTGGGAATACCTGCATCGGGATTTTCAATGCCTTCGTTGGGAAAATGCTTGATCACTTCATCCAACAAATCGCCGGTGCCCGTGCCGGTCATGGATGAAATGGGGTAGGGCGTGCCGAGACCAAGTCCGTAAAATTCGGCGGCACTGTGAGACCGTTCGGCCGTTTCGGCTTTGTTGGCCACCACCAGAACAGGCTTTTTAGACCGGCGCAGTACATTGGCAAAGTCTTCATCCAGCCCGGTGATGCCGGTTTGCGTATCAACTACGAACAAAAGCACGGTTGATTCCTGAATGGCAATTTCAACCTGCTCGCGGATCGACTCCTCGAACACGTCTCCCGACCCAACGACGTAGCCGCCCGTGTCGATGACAGTGAAATAGTGCGTGTTCCACTCGGCGGTGCCGTAATGCCGGTCGCGCGTAACGCCGGACTGGTTATCCATAATGGCCTGCTGCTGTTCGGTCAACCGATTGAACAGCGTGGATTTGCCCACATTTGGGCGGCCAACGATTGCAACGATGTTTGCCATTTTTTTTAAGGAGAGAGGGGAGGAGAGAAGAAAGGGGAGGAAAGGGATAGACCAGCATAGTCATTTCTCCCTCTCTTCCCTTTTCTCCCCTTCCTCCTTTAAAATTTATTCGTCGTAACCCAACCGCTTGAGCATCCGCTCTTTCTGACGCCAGTCGGGTTCTACTTTAACGAATTGTTCGAGATATACTTTTTTGCCGAAGAAGCGTTCCAGTTCCATCCGGGCCATAATGCCCGTTTTCTTGATCATCTTGCCGCCTTCGCCCAGCAAAATGGCCCGCTGTGTAGCCCGTTCGACCAGAATTTCGGCCTGAATAACAATGATGTCTTCTTTTTCTTTGAAGCCCGTCACCACCACTTCGCTGCTGTAGGGCACTTCGGCTTTGTAGTTCAGGAATATTTTTTCCCGAATGATTTCCGATGCGAAAAACCGTTCGGGTTTGTCGGTCAGCTCGTCTTTGGGAAAGTAGGGGGGGTGTTGCGGCAGGCGGCTGATAAGCTCTTCGAACACCCGGTCCATGTTAAAACCGTTCAGGGCCGAGATGGGGATAATTTCCTGGGCATTGAAAACCTCCTTCCAATACGCCATTTTCTCCTCCACCTGCTCCTGCGTGGCCTGATCAATCTTGTTGATAAGCAGCAGCACCGGCACCTCAGATTTTTGCAGCCGTTCGATCACGTCGTTTTCGTCGTGCTGCTCAAAAATATCCGTCACAAACAGCACCACATCGGCATCTTCGATGGACCCGCGCACAAAGCTCATCATGGATTCATGGAGTTTGTAAACGGGCTTGATAATACCGGGTGTATCGGAGTACACGAGTTGGAATTCCTGGCCTTGGTGAGTACCATTGAGGATACCCATGATGCGGTGGCGGGTGGTCTGGGCTTTGGCCGTGATGATGGACAGGCGCTCGCCCACGAGCTGATTCATCAGGGTTGATTTGCCAACGTTGGGCTTGCCGACAATACTGACGAAGCCGGCCTTATGATCGGCCGGGAATTCGATGATTCCTTGTGTGTTCATACGTAGGTGATCCCGCTGGCTGATTACCAGTGGCTTCCAAAACAACCGGTGCATGGGGGAAAACGTTTCCGGCGGCCCAGAAAACTTTTTTTTGCGCAGGTACTTGCATTACCACAAAGTTGTCGTACTTTTGCAGACCAAACATCGCGGGATGGAGCAGTTGGTAGCTCGTTGGGCTCATAACCCAAAGGTCGCTGGTTCGAGTCCAGCTCCCGCTACTACAAAAAAGGTCACTGAAATCCAGTGGCCTTTTTTTGTTTTCCGGTTGCGGTCGGTATTCACGGGCCAGCATCGCTGTTTATGACGCAATGAGACCGTAAAGCCGTATTTTTGCGTTGTCTTCGGCCATAATGGGCCGTTGCCAAACGACCTTGGCAGCTACTACCAGTGGCTGAATGAATCCATGACAGATGTAATTATCATTGGCGGGGGAATTGTGGGGCTGGCCACCGCCCTGCAACTCAAACAGCAGCGGCCCGGCCTGCGCGTGGTACTAATTGAGAAAGAAACCGCCCTCGCCCGCCACCAAACCGGGCACAACTCGGGTGTGATTCACTCCGGGCTGTACTATAAACCTGGCAGCCTCAAAGCCATAAACTGCATCCGGGGCTATCAGCTGCTACTCGATTTCTGCACCGCCGAAGGGATTCCCTTCGACCGTTGCGGCAAAATTGTGGTGGCCACCAAACCCGCCCAGTTGCCACAATTAGAAATGCTCTACGAACGCGGTCAGCTCAACGGATTGCTGGGCATTCGTAAAATTTCGGTTGGCGAGATGCACGAAATCGAACCGCACGTTGCCGGATTGGCCGGGCTATTTGTGCCTCAAACGGGCATCGTCGACTACAAACAGGTTGCGCAGAAATACGCCGAAAAATTCCGCACGCTGGGGGGCGAAATTCGCCTGGGCGAACGCGTTGAGCAGCTAACGGCGGGTAACAGCCTCAGCATTGTGGTAACCGACAAAAACCGCTATGAAACCAAAGTGGTGGTCAATTGCGCGGGTTTGTATGCCGCTAATATTGCCCAACTCACGCAACGCGATCCAATCGACGTTCGGATTGTGCCTTTCCGGGGTGAGTATTTCAAGATTCGGCCCGAAAAGCAATACTTGGTTAAGAACCTGATCTACCCCGTTCCCGACCCGAATTTCCCGTTTCTTGGCGTGCATTTTACCCGCATGATTCATGGGGGCGTAGAAGCGGGGCCGAATGCGGTGCTGGCTTTCCGGCGCGAGGGATATGATAAGTTCGACGTTAACCTGAGCGAACTGTTGGGGACGCTGTCGTGGCCGGGGTTTCAGAAGGTGGCAGTCAAATACTGGCAAACGGGCTTGGGCGAAATGTACCGCTCGTTTTCCAAAGCAGCCTTCACCAAAGCCTTGCAGGAACTTATACCGGTCATTCAGGAAGCCGACCTTGAGCCGGGTGGCGCGGGTGTTCGGGCGCAGGCCTGCGACCGCACCGGTGGCCTGCTCGACGACTTTGCCATTCTGGAAACCGATAAAGCCATCAACGTAATCAACGCCCCGTCGCCGGCGGCTACTTCGTCGCTGGCCATTGGCCAAACGGTAGCCGAAAAGGTGATAGCACGGTTCTGACTTAGTTTTCATCACAAAATAACGCCTGCGTGAAAGTTCGACCCGCTGCCCTGATCTGGCGCCACGCCGATAGCCAGACCGAAATTCTCCTGATGCGCTATCAGTATGGTGGCCAGGATGTGTTTGCGCTGCCCGGCGGCAACTGCGACCGGGGCGAAACCCTGCCCGAAACCATACGGCGCGAACTACGCGAGGAATTGGGCGTGTCCGTCGATATTGGCGAGATGATTCTGGCGGGCGAAATGCTCTTATCCGAACGCAACGACGATGTGCTGCACGTGATCTTTGCCGCCCGCAACCTCACTGGCCAACCCACGCTTAACCCGGCCGAAACGTCGGCGCAGGAGTTGGTTTGGGTGCCGGTGGTGGGGCTGGATCAACTGAATCTATACCCGAACATCGGTGCAAAAATCCAGCCCTGGTTTAGCTCGGCAACGTGTCCTGGGTATGTTGGGCGGATTGCGCAGCCGTATTTCGGGTGAGCAAACTCCCCGCCACCATGGCCAGCACACTCGCTCCCAAGCCCCACATCATGGGCGGGTAGTTGGTATGGAGCCATAAACACCCGCCCCAAACCACCACGCCGGCCACCATCGACCACAGGCAACCCGCCAGGTTAGCCCGTTTCCAGTAAATGCCGGCCGTGAGCGGCACAAACAGCGAAACTAAGCTAAAGGCCGACGATTCGGCAACGAGATCAAAAATGCTGGTGTTGCGGCCGGTACTCATCCAAACGCTGACGAAGGTGATCACCACAACGGCCCCGCGAATGCTGCGCAGCAAAACCCGGTCGCTGAGGCCGGGCCGGAAAAACCTGACGATATTTTGGCCGAAAACAGTGGCC
>JAYVAP010000628.1:0-5267 GCA_043750915.1 Spirosoma sp.
GAAAATCGTCCAGAAAACACACATCGCCCGTCGCGTGATCGATGCCGCAGCAGTAGTGCGTGAGGCCGTTGCTGATGACCACGTAGGGTGCCCGATGAACGTGGTTATAGCGGGTAATCTGGTCGAATACGGCCTGGGTCAGCGGTATATGCGGAGCCTTGCACTCGACCACCAGAAACGGCTGACCCTCCCGGTCGAAAACCACCACGTCGGTACGTTTGCGGGTTTGGTTGAGCAGCAGTCCCCCCTCCGACCGGATCAGTGCTTTGGGGTAGGCGTGCTGCGTAAGCAGCAAATTGACAATGTGCTGCCGCACCCACTCTTCGGGCGACAGCCGGACATACTTCCGACGTAACAAATCGAAAATGTACGGTTTCCCGTCGACTTGCTTAGTTTTGCAGGCAAAAGCAGGCAGGTTCAGTGTAACCATGCCCAAAGATAAACAAAGCGGCCCGCCCGCAAAAGTAGTCTATGCCCTGTTTGCCTAAACATTTCGGTCAGGATTGAGCACCGTACTATGAAAACAAAAGAAGAAATTGTTAAAAACTGGCTGCCCCGCTACACGGGTACGCCCATCGACGGGTTCGGCGAATATGTGCTGCTGACCAATTTCATTAACTATGTCGAACTGTTTGCGGCTAAATTCGATGTGCCCATTTTGGGGTTGGGCCGGGCCATGCAAACCGCTACGGCCAACAATATCACCATCGTTAATTTTGGGATGGGTAGTGCCATGGCCGCCACGGTAATGGACCTGCTCTCGGCGGTGAATCCCAAAGCGGTACTATTTCTGGGCAAATGTGGTGGGCTAAAAAAAACGCAGATCGGCGATCTCGTTCTGCCCATTGCGGCCATCCGGGGCGAAGGTACCAGCAATGACTATATGCGGCCCGAAATCCCGGCACTCCCCTCTTTCCGGCTCCAGCGGGCGGTGTCGTCGACCATTAAAAAATACGAACTCGACTACTGGACCGGCACCGTTTATACAACCAACCGGCGCATTTGGGAGCACGACGAAGAATTTAAAGAATACCTGCGTGAAATCAGGGCCATGGCCATCGACATGGAAACGGCCACTATTTTCACCGTTGGGTTTGTCAACTCCATTCCACACGGTGCCCTGCTACTGGTATCCGACAATCCGCTGGTGCCGGAGGGCGTGAAAACCGAAGAGAGCGACAAACGCGTGACGGGTCAGTTTGTGAACACGCACTTAGAAATCGGCATCGATGCCCTGCTCGAACTGGAATCCTCCGGCGACTCGGTGAAGCACCTGCGGTTTGAGTGAATCGAATACAAACGTTGGGGTTAAGTAAAAACCGGCCTGCCTGCGGGCAAAATTCAGGCGCAACGCATGGTCCAGGCCGGTTCTGTCAACAGTATACCGTTGTCCTAATTGCAGTAGTCACTGATAACTTTGTAGGCGGGATTATAGCCCAGTTCACCGGCTTTGGAGAGGTCTAAGCACCCGCCGTTTTCATCGCCGAGGCTGTGCTTGATAATGCCCCGCACATAGTAGGCTTCGGCATAGCGGGGGTTGAGTTTAACGGCACTGGTACAGTCCATGATGGCCGCTTTCTGATCGCCCTGTCCCGACTTTATCATGCCCCGCGTGAAATAAGCCTCGGCGTAGGTGGGGTTGAGTTCAATAGCTTTGTTCAGATCGGCAATGGCTGCCTTTTGGTCGCCCTGTTTGTTTTTGCTGACCCCCCGGCTGAAAAAAGCTTCGGCCCGCTCGCTGCCTAACTCATTGATTTTGTTGCGTTCCTGAACCACCCCCAGCAAACTGTTCAGAATAGCGCGGGTGATGCGGCCGCTGTAGACTGGTTTGGCATCGGAATTGACATTATCCATCTCGATGGCCTGGTTGAAATCCTGAACGGCTCCTTTCTGATCGCCAAGTTTGCTACGGCAAAATCCGCGCCCGTAATAAGCCGGGTAATTGCTGGACTTAAGCCGAATGGTCTGGTCATAGTCGGCAAGTGCGCCTTTATAGTCGTCGAGTTTGCTTTTGGCAAAGGCCCGGTAGTAATAGGATTCACTATCTTCCGAATTCAGTTCAATGGCTTTGTTGAGATCGGCCAGGGACCCGGCAAAATCGTTCAGTTTCACCTTCGACATCCCCCGGCCAGCGTAGGCCAGCGGGCGTTTGGGGGCCAGTTCAATCACTTTGGTAAAATCTGGCAAACTACCCGTAAAATCGTTCAGTTTCTGCTTCGTCGTGCCCCGCACATAATAGGCCTGCACATTGGCGGGGTCCAGTTCGAGCGTCCGCGTGAAATCGGCCAGCGCACCCCGGTACTGCTCAATGTGACTGCGGCTCATACCCCGGTTATAGTAGGCCTGCGCATCGTCGGGGTTGATCTCGATGGCCCGGCTGTAGTCGAGGAGGGCACCCCGGTGGTCGTCCTGCTTGCTTTTGCTCAGGCCCCGGCTGAGGTAGGCCAGGGCATCTTTGGGGTTGAGTTCAATGGCGCGGTCATAGTCGAGCACGGCTCCCCGGTGGTCCTTCAGGTTGGCTTTGGCTAAGCCCCGGTTGTAGTAGCTGGCCGAATTTTCGGGGTTCATCGTAATGGCCATACTGAAAGCCTGGAGGGCCCCCGTAAAGTCGCCGGCCTTACTTTTAGTGAGTCCGTTCTCAAAAAAATCAACGGCGGTCTGCTGCGCACTGGCACTGCCGGTCAGACACATACCCGCAATAAGCAAGGGTAAAAAATAATTTTTCATACTGCACAAGCACTTTAAGTTAGGTCGGTGGTATTGAATTTACCGTTAAAATTAAGGCTTCTCCAGCGAAGAGCAACCTCTTTGGTGTGTTAAATTTCTGCTTGTAAACCCCGTTGCCGGGAAAGAATAGTTAACTCCTGCCTGTTTTGCAGGTAGAAGCTACGTATATAATAACTCACTGCTGACGGAACAGGTTGCGCAAAAAGCGTCAAAATGACAGTCTGTTCTTGCCTGAACGAGTAAATTTAAGACATAATGTCTGGTTTAGGTGAGAAAATTTGCCTGGTACGTCGTTTGTATAAGCATCTGCGTAAACGACACGGAACAATCCATCAAAAAACCAACCAACATGGCAACCTTACAATATAACCGCGTTCCCGCTTTCACGAATCCTTTCTATGGTGCCCCTGCCCACAACCACCCGGCGGCTAATGTGCGCATAGCGTCGCCGACCAGCGGGCCAGCGGTGAATGTGCGGGACAACGAAACGGCCATTCAACTGGAATTGGCTGTGCCGGGCCTGAAAAAAGACGCGCTGAAGATTACCCTCGAAGCCAACACGCTCACGATTGCTTACCAGCCCCAAATCCATGCCGACACAGCGACGCCAACTTTTACCCGTCAGGAATTTAGCATCAATGCGTTCGAGCGTGGTTTTCGGTTGCCCAAACACGTGAACACCGGGCAGATTACGGCGACCTGCACCGATGGCATTCTGACCATTACGCTGCCAAAACTGGTGGAGGAGAAAGTAGTAAAAGAAATCATCATCGCTTAATTTTCAGCACCAAGACACCTGCCGTTGTAAAACACGGTCAGGCATAGAGCAGGTTTTGCTTTATGCCTGACCGTGTTTTTGCCATTTTATGCCTTTAATTTGGGCATTAGCGGGGATTTTTTTGCAGATATGGGGTTATTTAAAAAAAGCGACTCGTTGCACCCTGCGCCGGTGGCTTATCTACCCCATGCTAACTGATACCCGCGTAGACACCTACGCTTCGCTGCGCATCCCCGACTTTCGTTATTTTGTGATGAACAGTTTCCTGATTACGGCGACGCTGCTGATTCAGGAAGTAATTCTGGGCTACGAACTCTACAAAATCACCCACGACCCGCTGTCGCTGGGCTTGGTGGGACTGGCCGAGGCCCTGCCGTTTATTGCCCTATCGCTCTTTGGCGGGCATCTGGCCGACCGTTACGACAAAAAGCGGATATTGCAGTGGAGCCTGCTGGTTATTATTCTTGGCTCGGTCATTCTCTACGCCGTTTTCCAGCCCGCCATTGTCGGTAGCTTGTCGCAAACGGCCCAACTCGCCACCATTTATGGTGTGCTGATGCTCATTGGCACGGCCAAAGGATTTTATTCGCCGGCCAGTTCGTCGCTGAAGCCATTTCTGGTGCCCCGAGAATTGTATACTAATTCGGCGACCTGGAGCAGTTCGTTTTGGCAGACGGGTGCCATTATTGGGCCAGGCATAGCCGGATTTCTCTACAGCGGACTTGGGTTCGACACCACATTGCTGGTCATTATCGGGTTGCTGGTGGTGTGTTTCGGGCTGATTACATTGGTTGGCCGTAAACCCGTACCACTCAGCGATGCGCCCGTGCTGGGATTCCGCCAGAGCCTGCAGGAGGGTTTCCGGTTTGTGTTTCAAACGCCCATTGTGCTCTATGCTCTTTCGCTCGACCTGTTTTCGGTGCTGTTTGGGGGCGTGGTGGCCATTCTGCCCATTTTTGCCGAAGACATTCTACAGGTCGGGGCCCAGGGGCTGGGCTTTATGCGGGCGGCACCCGCGCTCGGGGCAGTGCTGACGCTGGCTTTTATGACCCGCCACCCGCCCACCCAAAATGCCTGGCGCAACATGCTGCTGGCGGTAGCGGGTTTTGGCGGGGCCACGATTGTTTTTGCCCTGTCGACCAATTTTTACCTCTCGCTCCTGATGCTGGGGCTAACGGGGGCGTTCGACAGTGTGAGCGTGATTATCCGGCAAACGATTATGCAAATTTTCCCGCCCGATCACCTGCGGGGCCGTGTGGCGGCCGTGAATGGTATTTTCATCAGTTCATCCAACGAGATCGGGGCGTTCGAGTCAGGGGTGGCTGCCCGGCTGTTTGGCACGGTGCCGTCGGTTTTGCTGGGCGGAATGGTTACACTGGCGGTGGTGGCCTGGATATCCATCAAATCCAAAGACCTGCTAAACGTTAAACTGACCTGACGGGAGCATTCAGATATTTTTATAAACCACTGAAAGTCAGATTCTAACAGAAAAGCCAGTTTGGCTGCGCACAAACGCTACCACGTCGATTGGCTCGTTTAGCAACACGCGGGTGTTGAAAGCTTCCCAGAACAATTCATCGGGAACGGGATAACCCCGTTGCAGCCGGATCATATCGCGGATGCTGTCTTTGAGAAACGGAGCCTGCGGTGATGGCCGGGCAGACAAGGGTGGCTGATTTTTCATGGTCGAAAAGATTGTTTTATCTTAGACGTGCGGGTTTTAAACGAACTGGTTTTCAGAATGTTTTCGGTAAATTTCCGG
>JAYVAP010000629.1:0-4472 GCA_043750915.1 Spirosoma sp.
GTTCCCGCTGTTTGGCCGTAAACAAAACGAAATTCTCCTGATTGTATCCGACTTTCTGCAGGTGGGAGCGGAGTGGCTGGACCTGATTCGGAGCGTGGCCGGGCCGCGCCGGGAAATCGTTATTTTTCAACTGCTGGGCAACCAGGAACTCCATTTTGACCTGACGGGCTTCTATCAGTTCGAAGACTTAGAAACGGGCCGTACCGTTGAACTACAGGCCGAAGCTGTTCGGGAGGGCGTTCGGGAGCGGGCAACGGCCTACCTGGATCAATTGGATACGGCCCTCCAAATCCCGCACGTCCGGCTAATCCGGGCCAGCCTGAGCGACCCCATAGCAGAAGTACTGATGCGTTTTTTGCGATAAAAAAGAGCTGCCGACTGACCCGACAACATGACATTTATTGAGCCGTTTTTATTGTGGGGAGGGCTGGCCGTGGCCATTCCGGTTGCCATCCATTTCTGGCACCAGAAACGGGGTAAACTCCTGCCGTGGGCCGCTACGCAGTGGCTCACCGAAAAAAACCAGCAACAAAGCCGGGGACTACGGCTCGACAATATCCCGCTGCTGCTGCTGCGCTGCCTGTTGCTGGGGTTGCTGGCTATTATGCTGGCCCAACCCCTGCTGAAGCCAAAAAATAACCACGCTCCCCTGGCCCGCGTTCACCTTGTTCAGTCCCACCCGGCGGTTATGGGCAACTACCGCTTTGAACTGGAAAGGGCTAAAACGAAAGGCGAACCGGTTGTTTGGCTACCGGACCACATGAACCCGCTCGCGCTGCAAACCGCCGTCGACAAGCTACCCGCCGAAAACACCGAACTGCACCTCTACATCGTCAATGACCGAACGCTGACCGACGTGCCCGCCCTGCTCGTGCCAACGAAGTTTCGGTTGCACACCATTATTGATTCCGCCCGTAAACCCCGCCCTTACGTGGCCTTAGCCAACCAGAAACGGCTCTATATGGACCAAGTGGGTAATCTCGTCAGCTCAGCAAACCCCGACCCGGGTCTTTCTTTTCAGACTGCTCCGGTGCATTCGGGGCCAATTCGGGTGGGGCTTGCCTATGAGTTGGCGCGGGAGCGAAACACCGTCAGGGCCGCGCTCAACGCACTCGCGGAGGTGTATGAGCTGCCCCTGCTGATCGACGAAAAGGCGGTATCCGGCCAATTGTACGACTGGGTGCTGACCGATCAGGCCCGGCCCCTTTCAGACCCGGCCCGCCACCCGAAAACCGCCTACACAATCTCGGGCCACAGTGGCATTTCCACAACCGATAATGTTGTTTTTACGCCTGACATGCTCACCCCGCAAACGTCCGAACGGGTAGCGGCCGGGCAGCTTCCCGAGTGGCTCGGCGAGCAAATTAGCCAGCACTATGGGCTGACGGCGAATGCGTTACCGCTACCTGCGCACACCCTGAAAGCCCGCTTTGTGCCCGCCAAAAGACCCCCGGTCTCCCAGGCAGCACCGCCGGTTTACGCGCTGTTTCTCTTCTTTTTGGGTATATTGATCCTCGAACGGGGAGTTTCCCTGACAAAAAACGCATGAACGAACTTCGGCAAACGCTCACGTCGGTTACCCGCCAGCTCCGGGCCAACGCCCTCATTTGCCCTCTTTTGCTGGCCGCATCGGCTTATTTGACGGTAGTAGCCCTGACAGGATTTTTGGGGGCTGCACTTTTAGCGGGTCTGGCGAGCTTAGTGGTGGGTGCTTTCCTGACGAAGCCGTTTGAAGACAAAAAGACCGAAGCCATCCGCCTGATCCACCAGCTGGTGGGCGATGCCGAATATAGCCTGCCCCTGCTTAGCAAACCCCAACCGAACATAGCCGAGCAACTGCAGCTCGAACGATTGAGCGACCGCGTTCGGGGCGTTCGGGTGCCGGGTGTTTTGTGGGCACCGGTGGGCCGCTACGGCCTGGGCCTGCTGCTGGCGGTGGCGGTCTATGCGGGCCTGCCCCGGCTGCGGCCCGATGCCGACCTTTCGCCAGAAAAACGTTTCCGGTTAGCCGCCTTAGTGTCTGACTCCAAACCGGCCCTTTCCCCCACGTTTCGGGCGGCTACCGTGCAGATTCAGCCGCCTGCCTATACCCGTTTGCCAGTCACAGAATCCGCTGATCTGAACGTGGTGGCCCTGGCTGGCTCCCAGCTGAAATGGCAGGTTCGGTTCAGCCATGCCCGCAATCTGCGGCTCCGGTTGGTAGACGGGCGGGGGCAGGAAAAGTCATTCCAGGCAACGGGCGATGGTTTTATGTATCACGACCGGCTGACTGCTTCCGGTTTGTATGCCCTGAAAGCCTATTGGCGCACCCCTGAAAACCACGATTCGCTGGTGTATCAATCCGATTTTTACCGCCTGGAAGCCACGCCCGACCTGGCCCCGAAGATAGAACCCGAATCGAAGGAATTGTACCGGTTTCATGCGGTAGAAGACCCAAAAACAATGGCCATTACGGCCCGGATTTTCGACGATTTTGCCGTGGCAACCGCTTTTGTGGTGGCCACCGTGGCGCGGGGTTCGGGCGAAAATGTTAAGTTTCGGGAGGTGAGGATACCCCTGGAACAAACCAATTTCCGGCAGGCCAAACTCACCAAAACCCTTGATCTGAAAGCCCTGAATTTTGCGCCCGGCGATGAACTCTATTACTACTGGGCCGCTGTTGACAACCGACGACCCGAACCAAATTTCACCAAATCCGACACCTACTTTCTGGTTTATAAAGACACGACGCAGGTGGAAGAAAGCGAACTGGCAACGATGGCCGTGAACATCATGCCCGAATACTTTCGCAGTCAGCGGCAGATCATTATCGATACCGAAAAACTCATTGCACAGCGCAAACGACTGGCTGCCCGGCCCGGCGAAGGGGCCGCCTTTAAAAGCAAATCCAACGAAATTGGCTTCGATCAGAAAGCACTCCGGCTGCGCTACGGGCAGTTTTTGGGCGAAGAATTTGAGAAGTCTATCGGCGGGGGCGATGCGATGCCTACCGATGGCGACGGCGACGTGGTGGTTGGTTTTGCGGCCATGCAACAGTATATGCACAAGCACGACACGGGCGAAGGCGACCAAAGTGCGGGAGCACCTGCCCAGGCAACCGGGCACAAACATGACGGCCACGACCACGGCGGAGGGCCGTCCAGCCCCGCCGACAAAGACCCCGTGGCGGCCCTGATGGAGCAGTATGTTCATGCCCACGACAATGCCGAGACAAACACCTTTCACGAACAATCGACGCGGTCGCTGCTGAAAATGGCTTTGGAGCAGATGTGGCAGTCGGAGTTGCATTTGCGGCTATATGAACCCGAAAAAGCCCTTCCCTTCGAGCAAAAAGCCCTGTCTTACCTGAAGCTATCGCAGCAAAAAGCCCGGTCATACGTCAAAAAAACCGGTTTCGACCCGCCCCCCATCAAAGAAAACGAACTGCGGCTGACGGGCGAACTCAAAAATATGGCCCCTACTTTCAGCCAGCAACGCACCACGGCGCCCGCCCGCTTATTGCCATTGGTAGCCGATGTGCTGGGCTACCTCGACGGCCCACCCCTGAGGCAGCCACAAAGACAGACGGTGCAACAACTTGGTAATTTAATAGCCAATGATCTAATAAGCAGTGGATTGGCCAACTGGTCGGTGTTGTCTCTGTTGCAAAAACTGGCTGGTGGACGACCGCTGTCAGTCCCCGAGAAAAGGCAGTTGAAAACGAATCTTTACCGCCTGACCGGCACCACCGAGCGCACCGTTCGTTCCTATTCCAGCAACCCAACGCTGGAACGGTCTTTCTGGAAACAGTTGAAATAGGGGTGGGCAGCCAGCATAACACTGGTTGGACATCCCCTATATTTACCGGGTCGGCCCCGTTGTCAGGCCGCCCCACCGCGCTACGATTATGCAGATTACGCTTAACCCCACCGACCCGCTCAGCCTGGCCAGTGCGTTTGCCCTGCTGGCCCTGCTGGTTTGTCAGGTCGTGTTTCTCATCCGCCAAAAAAGCGGGTCGCCGGGCCGCAAAGCCGGGCGGGCTGCGCTGAATGCGCTGTTGTGGCTGGCGTTGGCGGCCTATCTGGGGCAGGTGAGCTGGCCAGCCAGCCGCCCCGCCACCCACGCGCTCCTGGTGGGGGCCGAGGTGCCACCCGCCTACACCCGACGCGTTCAGGATAGCCTGCACATCCGGGACCGCACGGCCAGCACGCTTAAAATAGTCCCGGATTCGGTCACGCTGGTGGGGCAGGATTTTTCGGTCGAAACCCTCGCCCGGCTCAGCCAGGTTGTGCTGAACTGGATTCCCTACCACGCACCCAACCAGGTTCGGGCGTTGCGCTGGAGCGGTGTGTTGCGGCAGGGCGAGATGCAGCGTGTAACGGGTGTTGTGCAGTCTGAAAGTAGGCAACTGCTTCGTATTCAGTACGGAACACACACCCTCGATAGTTTACGGGTACTGCCTGGCACCACCCCATTTGCCCTGCAATTTCCGG
>JAYVAP010000630.1:0-2442 GCA_043750915.1 Spirosoma sp.
CGTGTCGGGGGCGGGGGCGTTGGTCATTACGCTGCTGACAGTGAGCTTGCAGGCCATCAAAGCGGCCCTGATGAACCCGGTGAAGAGTTTGCGGAGTGAATAACTAACAAAACAATGTTCAGAAACTACCTCAAAATCGCCTGGCGGAACCTTGTCCGCAACAAAACTTATTCAGCTATCAACATCGGCGGATTGGCCGTGGGCATGGCCGTTGCCATGCTGATCGGCTTGTGGGTGTGGGATGAATTATCCTTCAACAAATACCACCAGAACTACGACCGCATCGCGCAGGTGATGGACACCCAAACGTTCAATGGCGAGACCACTACGGGCGAAGCAGTTGCCATTCCGCTGGCTAACCAACTTCGCCAGGATTACGGCAGCGCATTTAAACGCATGGCCCTCGTTTTTCCCCCCTTTCCCCGCGTTTTGACCGTGGGGGACCGGCAGATTTCGCAACCCGGTGTGTGGGCGCAACCCGATTTGCCGGACATGCTCAGTCTGACAATGTTACGCGGTAAGCGCGATGCCCTCAACGATCCGTCGTCGGCTTTGCTGGCGCAGTCGCTGGCCAAAGCACTGTTTGGGGAGACTGATCCGATGGGTAAAACCCTGAAATTAGACAACAGAATCTACCTGAAAGTAGGCGGTGTTTTTCAGGATATGCCCCGTAACACTACCTTTCACGATACGAAACTATTTCTGCCCTGGGCCAGAGTAATCAATGATTTAAGCTGGGTAAAAGATGCCCAAAGCCAATGGGATACGCAGTTCTGGCGGCTGTTTGTCGAGCTGAACGAACCGGTTGCGATGGCTAACCTGAACGCGCAGATCAAAGACATCGCCAAACCGTACCAACCGAAAAACAAGCCGGAAATATCTCTGCACCCAATGGCCGACTGGCATCTGCACAGTGCGTTCCAAAACGGAAAAGTGGCGGGCGGACGTATTCAGTTCGTCTGGTTATTCGGCATCATCGGCGGATTTGTCTTGTTGCTGGCCTGCATCAACTTCATGAATCTGAGTACGGCCCGGAGCGAAAAACGGGCCAAAGAAGTGGGTATTCGCAAGGCATTGGGGTCGCTGCGCAGGCAGTTGATAAGTCAATTTTTCGGCGAATCGTTTTTGGTCGTTCTCCTGGCTTTGGGCCTGGCCATTACGCTGGTGATGGTTTCGTTGGAATGGTTCAATCAATTGGCCGACAAGCAAATGGTTTTGCCATGGGGGAATCTATTTTTCTGGCTGGCAAGCCTAAGTTTTGTGGTACTGACGGGGTTGTTAGCGGGTAGCTACCCGGCTTTTTATTTATCGGGATTTCAGCCGGTTAAAGTGCTGAAAGGTCTTCTTGTAGCGGGCCGTTTCGCGGCCATACCGCGCAGGATATTGGTCGTGATTCAGTTCGCCGTGTCTATCACGCTGATTATCGGGACGTTTATCGTGTTCCGACAGCTTCAGCACGCCAAAGATCGGTCGGTGGGATACACGCCTGCGGGGCTGATTGCGGTGCAGAAAAATACGCCGGCGTTGTTCAGTACGCCCTACCAGGCTATCCGAACCGATCTGTTACGGACGGGGGCGGTAGAAAATATGTTCTGTTCGTCGGCACTGTCTACCGAAACACCGGCGGGTAATCAGAATTTTGACTGGAAAGGCAAAGCGCCCGGCTCAACGGTATTGCTTCAAACGGTGGGCGTGACCCACGACTACGGCCCTACCATGGGCTGGACGGTGGTGGCAGGCCGTGATTTTTCGCGCAATTTCCCCGCCGACTCCGGGTCGGTTATGCTGAACGAAACGGCCGCAAAACGCTTAGGCTTTGCCAATCCGGTGGGCGAAATTATTCGGTGGGATGGCAAACCGCACCGGATTACGGGCGTGGTGAAAAACTTAGTCATGGAGTCGCCTTACCAGCCCGTTCAGCCCTGCCTTTTCGTGCTGGATTACTCATGGGACAATTTTATTACGGTGCGTCTGAAGCCCGGTATGCCTCTGCGCGATGCATTGGCCCGAACCGAAGCAGTTTTTAAGAAATATAACCCGGATGCTCCTTTCGAGTATAAGTTCGTTGATCAGGCCTATGCCAAAAAATTTGGTGATGAAGAGCGCATCGGCAACTTAGCCGCTGTCTTTGCCATTCTCGCTATTTTCATTTCTTGCTTAGGCCTGTTCGGATTAGCTTCGTTCGTGGCCGAAGCCCGCACCAAAGAGATTGGCATCCGCAAGGTGCTGGGCGCGTCGGTGAGGAGTTTGTGGGGGATGCTCTCGAAAGACTTCGTGTATTTGGTGTTAATCGCTTTCGGTATTGCTACACCCATCGCCTATTATTTTCTGGACAACTGGCTGCAACAGTACCAATACCGCACCGAAATATCGTGGTGGATTTTTGCCGTGTCGGGGGCGGGGGCGTTGGTCATTACGCTGCTGACAGTGAGCTTGCAGGCC
>JAYVAP010000631.1:0-5658 GCA_043750915.1 Spirosoma sp.
GGCTGGCAAGCCAACATTTTATATAATGTGGCAGGTCCACGCATCTTTGCGGTGGGCAATCAGAACCAGCCAACCGTGTATGAGATGCCCCGAAATGTAGTTGACCTGAATATTGCCCGGACATTTAAAAAGCAGTTTGAGGTTCGGCTGGGCATCCAGGACATTTTAAATGCGCCATTCCGCTTCGCGCAGGATTATAACGACGACGGTAAGGTTGGTAGCGACGTAACGTCGCAGAATGCTGTGGCCGACCAGAACGTACGGGTGTACCGGCGTGGTCAATACATTACGCTGACGGGTGTTTATAGTTTCGGTCGGCGTACGATAGTGCCTTAAATAAGTAATTCCAATAAACGTTAAACCAAATCTGATTTATGAATTTCATCAAACGCTGGCCTTATCTTCTGCTCCTCGTGGCAGGCCTCTTCGCGGCTGTATCGGCCTGCAAGAACGAAGTTGAACCGGCTCCGGTAACGAGCATCACCAGCATCAATCCGACATCGGCACCCGTTGGCTCCACGATTGTTATCACCGGCACGAATTTTAACACAACGCCGGGCAGCAATACCGTAACATTTGGTATGGTAGCGGCTCAGGTTGTTTCGGCAACGTCTACGCAATTGGTTGTAACAGTCCCCGCCAACGCCGGCAACGCCATTTCGGTGAATGCCAACGGGCAGACGGCTCAGTTTAGCGGGCAGTTTAACACGGCTAACAAGCCCGTTGTTGAAGTGGCGACCAGTATCACCGCCAATACAACATGGACACCAGCAAACGTGTACCTGATTCGGGGCTTTGTATACGTTCGGTCGGGTGCTACCCTGACCATTCAGCCCGGCACCGTAATTAGAGGGGGAGGACCAGCATCGGATCCGTCGGGTCAGAACCGGGGTGGTACGCTTGTCGTTCAGCCGGGCGGTCGCATTGAGGCTAAGGGTACGGCCCAGCAACCCATTGCATTTACCTCGAATCAGCCTGCCGGTCAGCGCAAGTATGGCGATTGGGGTGGTATTGTTCTGGTGGGCAAAGCCCCCACCAATCGTCCTTCTGCTACCCCATTTGAAGGCGGTATCGAAGGGACTTACGGCGCGTTTAATGAGCCAGCAGATAACTCAGGTACGCTACAATATGTGCGGATCGAGTTTCCCGGTATAGCGCTCACAACCAGTGCAAATAGCGAAGTTAATGGCTTAACGATGTATGGCGTTGGGTCGGGTACTACCATCAGTCACGTGCAGGTCTCTTACAGTGGTGATGATTCGTATGAGTGGTTTGGAGGTACGGTAAATGCCAAATACCTGGTAGCACATCGTGGTTTTGACGATGATTTTGACACCGACCACGGTTTCGTTGGTAAGGTTCAGTTTGCGATTTCGCTTCGCGATCCCAATGCGGCCGACCAGTCGTCTTCGAATGGTTTTGAGTCTGATAATTTTTCTGGTCAGGGTGAGAATTCAGCAGCGTTGGGTCCATTAGCACCAAATAATGGTTTCCCCCTTACGCAGCCAATTTTTGCAAACGTAAGTATTTTTGCTTTCCAAAGTGCGCCAAATGCAACCCCAACAACAGGTGGTACAGGCTCTTATCAGTCTGCCATGCACTTGCGTCGGAACACAGCCATAAGCATTTATAATTCGGTGTTCACCGGTTATCCAGAAGGTTTGCGTTTGGAGGGTACAGCCACGGGAACACTGGCTAATGTAACAGGCGGACTTTTGGATTTGCAGGGTATCACCATCGCCAATATGCTCACACCTGTTCGCGGTGCTGGTGCCATTACCAACGACCAGGCTATTGCATTCTTTAACACGCCGGCCAAAAAGAATAAGATTGTTGCGCTCTCAGACGTTGCCGCGTTGCTCAACGGGCAGTCATTTAACCTGACGGCGCCAAACTTCCTGCCCCCAACGGGTTCTGCCCTATTGGTTGCTGCCGATGCGGCAACGGGTGGCAAACTGGCCGATCCGTTCTTCTCGCCAGCGCCTTTCCGTGGCGCCTTCGGCACGGAGAACTGGTTAGCGGGCTGGACCAACTTCGACCCGCAGAATACCAACTACGACAAATAAGAGCTAATTGCTCAATCAGACAGTATAATTAAATTTCATATTGGTGTCGCCAGAAAGGGCCGGAGCAATGCTCCGGCCCTTTTTTCTTGCTCAATCCGATGCTATTGGTTAAAAAAAGTTGGCCGGTCTGTTTAACGAAATCTACGTAAATTTGCGCTGAGATAAATTAAATAATATAGCCGTAAAGTGCCAAAAGATAATGAATAGCGAAACATTGAAAGCGGTGTGCATCATTGGTGGCGGATCATCGGGGATTGCGGCTGCCAAAATATTTCAGCAGGCGGGTATCTCCTTCGACTGCTTTGAAAAAGGCTCCGGCCTGGGTGGCAACTGGCGCTATAACAACGATAACGGCATGTCGTCGGCCTACCAATCGCTGCACATCAACACCAACCGGAACGTCATGGCTTATTCGGATTATCCGATGCCGGCCGACTACCCCATGTTTCCGCACCACAGTCAGATTGCCCGCTACTTCGACAGCTACGCCGACCACTTTGGCTTTCGCGATAAAATTACTTTTAACACGGCCGTCGAGACCGTGAGCCGCACCGCCACGGGTAGCTATCAGGTGCGCACCGATACCGGCCTGAACCGCACCTACAAACATCTTGTCGTAGCCAACGGGCACCACTGGAACCCGCGCTTTCCCGACCCGGCATTTCCCGGCACCTTCACGGGCGAAACGCTGCACGCCCACGACTATAAACTGCCCGATCAGCTTCGGCATAAGAAACTGCTGATTGTGGGCATCGGCAACTCGGCGGTGGATATTGCCTGCGAAGCGGCCCGGCAATACGGTGGCCACATGGTTACTGTTTCGACCCGAAGCGGTGCCCACATTATTCCTAACTGGCTGATGAGCCGTCCGTTCGACTCGCTGGCCAGCCCCTTGGTAAGCCGGCTACCCATGTTTATTCAGCGTGGGTAGCTGGGTTTGTCGCTGCGGCTGGCGCGGGGGCAGCAGCAGGATTATGGCGTGCCAACGCCCAAACGGCCGTTGCTGAGCGAGCACCCCACCATTTCGCAGGATCTGCTGAGTCTGGCGGGGCGGGGGCTGATTACGTTTAAACCCAACATAGACCGGTTTGCGGGACAGGAAGTTATATTTGAAGATGGCACGCGCGATTCCTTCGACCTGATTATTTATGCCACGGGCTACAAAGTGACGTTTCCTTTTTTCGGCGACGATTTCTTTAACGTCGAGCAAACCAACGACCTGCAGCTCTACCGGCGCGTGCTGCACCCCGATTTTGCCGGGTTGTATTTTCTGGGTTTGCTCCAGCCGCTGGGTGCCATTATGCCGCTGGCCGAAATGCAGTCGGTCTGGTTAGCCAAACTGATTCGAAACGAGTGCCGCCTGCCCGACCGCCAGACCATGCTGCGCTCAATTGAAGCGGAAGCCAGCCGGAACAAACGACGTTATAAACAGTCGGCCCGACACACGCTACAGGTAGATTTCCATCCGTATCGCCAAAGTATCGAGCGCGAAATGAGGCAAAACCGCGTTCGGTCCTGAACTACAGCGGAGCCGGGCGTTACCTGGCGACAATATCTGCGTCTAACACTCAACTAAGTCTGTAAACTATTAGCCTGTTTTTCGATAATGGGGCGGACAGTGCGGGTGATGACGATAAACTCGCATCAAAACGGCTCTTTTTTTGTCTATTTTGCGTAAAAATGCCTAACTTTTTGGCTGATTGTGAATAGCTTACTAATTTGGCAGTCGAAACAGTGCATACTGCTTATGCACTTGACTATTTACTAACCACTGTACCCTTAAATACACCGTAACAATGATCTCCAAAAAAGCGAAGTACGCCATTAAGGCCCTCAAAGTACTAACTGAAGAGTACGGAAAAGGTCCGGTGCTGATTTCTTACATCGCAGCCAAGGAAAGAATCCCTAAAAAATTCTTAGAGGCCATCCTTCTGGAGCTTCGCAACCACGGCATTCTGCAAAGTCAGAAAGGAAAAGGTGGCGGCTATCTGCTGCGGGTCGAGCCGGGCCGGGTCAATCTGGCGCAGGTCCTGCGGGTTATCGACGGACCAATTGCGCCAACGCCCTGCGTGTCGTTTAATTTTTATGTTAAGTGCGACGACTGCGCCGACGAAGTAGCGTGTGCGCTGCGGCCCATCATGGAGCGCGTTCGGGATGCCAACCTCGGCGTTTATGAAAACACGACCCTGCTCACCTTCCAGAATCCCTCCTTGCTAGAAACCAGGGAAATTCCCATCGGCACCAAAGCCGCTGAATTAGTTGACTCCTCAGAAATCCGGATGACAGCATAAGTCAATCGGTCAGGTAGTGAGGCAGTGCGTCGGCCTGATCTATCACTTACAAGATCCTCACTACCTGACCTGACTTTACTCCATCAATCAATCTGGGGGCTGATGCTCCTTTCGCAGCAGGTCGTTCACCGTTTTAACCGGGTTGAACGTAATTAGCGGCACTTCCACAAAAATAGTGTTCCAGTCGGCCATGGCCCCGTTCCAAAGTCCCGGCAGTTCCTGCGCCTTCAACTCCCGGCCATCTTTCGACTTAGCGGTGATGAATCCCGTTTGCGGATCACGGAAAGCGGGCAGGTCATATTTTCGCCCGTGCTGATCTTTCAGGCCACAAACTAAATCGACGGGATTGAAGTGCGTGGCTTCGTCGAAAATAGCTTTCTGCGCCGGGTTTGTCAGGTCAATTTGCGCCGACTCCACCACCTGCAGCGACACGGACCCGTCCCGATTTCTGGCCCAGAATGGTCCGCCCCCCGGCTCCCCCACATTTTGAACCATCCCGCAGGCCCGAACCGGACGGTCTAACTTCCGGCGGAAATAAGCCCATTTTTCGGCCTTCGGCAAGTGCTCAAAACCAGCGGGCGGCAGCATACACAGCGTACGGCGCATCAGCTCATCGGCTTCGGCGAGGTGGCCGTCGCTTATCTCGTCGGGCGCGTTGGCATGGGTCTCCAGCAACCCCTGTAGCCGCGCTATCTGCTGCTGTGCATCGAGCAGCACAGCCGCCAGCACTTTTTTATAAGTAACGGTTGGTTCCTTAATGTCGTCAGGAACGACATTGTCGATGTTTTTGATGAAAACAAGGTCGGCATCGATGTCGTTGAGGTTTTCGATCAGGGCACCGTGCCCGGCCGGCCGAAATAGCAGTGATCCCAATTCGCCGGGCCGGTCGGCATTGCGGAAAGGCTCGTTGGTCATGTCGACCGAAATGGTGTCGGTCGATTTTTTCTGTTCCGAAAAACTCACCTCAAACGTAACGCCCAACCAGGCTTCGTAGTCGGCTATTTCGTGCGCAATCAGGGCCTCGAACCGGTCGCGGTGTTCGGGCGACACGGTAAAATGAATCCGTACGGTGCCGTTGGCGTTGGCGTAGGCGGCTCCCTCCACCAAGTGCTCTTCAAGGGGCGTTCGGGGGCCATCGATGTAGCGGTGAAATTTAAGCAATCCTTTGGGCAAACTGCCGTAATCGAGTCCGTCTGTGGTTAGCAAAAAGCGCAGCACGGTGGCGCGGTCGCTGGCCGCTGCGACCGCATCTAAGTTTATTCCCTGTTGGTTCATAGCCGCTTTGAGGTCGTCATAAAAAG
>JAYVAP010000632.1:0-2112 GCA_043750915.1 Spirosoma sp.
CCAAAACTTACCTGCCCGAAAAAATTGAGTGGGTAAAAGTGTCGGGGGCGGCCTGGCAGGGCAACGGCTTCTACTACAGCCGATACCCCAAACCCGACGGCTCGGCTTTGGCGGCCAAAAACGAAAACCACCAGGTGTTTTATCACCAGCTGAATACCCCCCAGTCGGCCGACCGATTGGTGTATGAAGATGCCAAAAATCCGCAGCGGTTTCATACCATTGGCACCACCGACGATGAGCGGTTTGTGCTGCTCACTATTAGCGACCGGGGGCAGGGAAAAGACGGCAACGCGCTGTTTTTTATGGACGCTGCGGCCGGGCAAAAAACCTTTGCGCCGGTGGTGGCCGAGGTTGGCAACTTCAGCTACAGTGTGGTAGACAACGACGGCGACCGGCTGCTGCTGTTGACAAACGAGAAAGCCCCCAACAGCAAGGTGGTGGCTTTCGACACGAAGCAGCGGGCCTTTTCACTCCTCATTGCCGAACGGCCCGAACCCATTGCCGACGGAGCTGTCAGCGCAGCTGGCAGGAAACTCTTTGTGGAATATGCCAAAGATGTTACGTCACGGGTAGCCGTTTTTGGTTATGATGGCAAGCCCGAAAACGAAGTCAGTTTGCCCGGCATCGGGTCGGCGGGTGGTTTCGGGGGTGAAAAAGACGACAAATTTGTGTTCTATTCCTTCACGTCGTTCACCTTCCCGCCTACTATTTACCGCTACGATATTGCCACGCGTAAAAGCACCGTTTTTCGTGCGCCCGAGGTGGCTTTCAACCCCGCCGACTACGAAACGGAGCAGGTGTTTTATGCCAGTAAAGACGGTACAAAAGTGCCCATGTTTCTAACCTATCGCAAAGGGCTGAAACGCGATGGCACCAACCCAACGCTGCTCTACGGCTACGGCGGTTTCAACGTTAGCCTGCCGCCCGCTTTCAGCCCTACCCGGATTGCCTTTCTCGAACAGGGCGGAATCTATGCGCAGGCCAACCTGCGGGGCGGCTCAGAATATGGCGAAAGCTGGCATGAGCAGGGTATGAAACTGAAAAAACAAAATGTGTTCGACGATTTTATTGCCGCTGCCGAGTACCTGATTCGGGAGAAATTTACCACGCCGGCCAAACTGGCTTTGCAGGGCGGCTCCAACGGCGGGCTGCTGGTGGGCGCGGTCATGAATCAGCGGCCCGATTTGTTTCGGGTGGCCATTCCGCAAGTCGGCGTGATGGACATGCTCCGGTTTCACAAATTTACCATTGGCTGGAACTGGATTGCCGACTACGGCAGCAGCGATAATGCCGATGAGTTCAGGGCACTGTATGCCTACTCCCCTTTGCACAACCTGAAGCCCGGCATCAACTACCCCGCCACGCTCATCACCACCGCCGATCACGACGACCGTGTGGTGCCGGCCCACTCTTTTAAGTACGCGGCTACGTTGCAGGAAGTGTATAAAGGGCCAAATCCGGTGCTGATTCGGATCGATGTCAACTCGGGCCACGGGGCCAGCAACACCAAAAAAGCTATCGAAACCACCGCCGATATCTACGCTTTTCTGCTCTGGAACATGGGCGTGAAAACCTTGCGGGAGGTGGCACAGAAATAGCCTGAAAATAATTGATTTGGTAATCAAAATGGGTGTCAGATGAAAGGAATTACCTACCTGCGCGATGAGCAGGATCGTTTGAAGGCTGTTCAGATCGATGCTGAATTGTATCGGGATGCGTTGCAGGATTTTCTGGATGGTCTGCAGGCGGAACAACTGAAGCAGGAACCTAAGAAGAAGTTTGCCGAGGTAGCCCGGCGCATCCTGGCAAAGAAGAATCGGGCCGATGTATGAAATTCTGATCACTGATACGGCTGAAAAATCACTTGATAAATTACCTGTTCAGACAGCAGAACGGCTTATTAAAACTATTTGCAAGTTAGCTGAACAGCCCCGTCCGGTTAAATCTATCAAGCTGTCAGGTTCTGAAAACTACCGTATCCGGGTAGTCGATTACCGAATTATCTACGCTATTCAGGATGATGTGCTGATAGTAGAGATACTGAAGATTGGTAATCGTAGAGTACTCTACCCTGCTATTTTTTAAGGACTGATTTTCAGTGGATTGTACAGC
>JAYVAP010000633.1:0-2066 GCA_043750915.1 Spirosoma sp.
GTTTCTGATCGTGTTTACCGAAACGGGCCTGATTGTGATGCCGCTCCTGCCCGGCGACTCGCTGCTGTTTGCTGCCGGGGCATTGGCCGCCCGCCAAACCAATAACTTAGAAGTTTGGATTATTATTCCGCTGCTGATTGTGGCGGCACTGCTGGGCGATAATGTCAATTATTTTGTGGGGAAGTTCTTCAGTAAAACCATCAAATCGCGCGAACGAATCCTGTTTTTCAAGCGCGAATACATCACCGAAACCGAAAAGTTCTACGCCAAACATGGGGGAAAAACGGTTATCATGGCCCGTTTCATTCCCATTGTGCGGACCATTGCACCCTTTGTGGCGGGTGCCGGCAACATGCACTATGGCACCTACATCCGCAACTGCATTGCCGGAGCGGTGCTGTGGGTTGTTAGCATTACGCTGCTGGGCTATTTCTGCGGAAATATCCCTATTGTACAAAAAAACTTTGAACTGGTGGTGTTCGGCATCGTTGGCCTGTCCATTATGCCAGTGATCGTGCAGCTGCTGAAAAAGCGCCTGGCCCGGCCAACGGTTTAAATGAAACCGCCCGGCCGCCAGCAGGCACGCCCCTACGCCCCTCCTTATGACCCGCTATGGCCTAATCGGTTTTCCGCTGGCACAGTCCTTTTCGCAGCGGTATTTTACCGAAAAATTCACCCGCGAGCGCATCCCCAACAGCCGCTACGACTTGTTTGAGCTGCCCGACATCGGGGCTTTGCCCGCCCTGCTGCAAACCCCCGGTCTGCGCGGCCTGAACGTGACCATCCCCCACAAGCTGGCGGTCATCCCGTATCTCGACCGGCTCGATTCATCGGCCCAAAAGGTGGGTGCCGTAAACGTGATCCGAATTGAAACCGACGGTTCCCAAACGGGTTTCAACTCTGACTACTACGGCTTCCGGCAATCCCTGCTGGCGTGGCTCACAGCCCTGAACCGACCCGCAACCGGCCTGAAGGCACTTGTGTTGGGCACGGGTGGCGCATCGAAAGCGGTGGTGGCGGCCCTCACCGACCTCGACATCGCCTACCGATATGTGTCGCGGTCCGGCTCAGGGAATATGCTCACCTACAGTGAGTTGCCAGGAGTTATGGCCGATTTTCAGCTGATCATCAACTGTTCGCCCGTGGGCACCTATCCCGGCATCGACGCGGCACCGGCCCTGCCTTACGACCAGCTGACCAACCGGCATTTGCTCTACGACCTGGTTTATAATCCCGCCGAAACGCTGTTTATGAAGCGGGGCAAAGAACAGGGAGCCGCCACGCATAACGGGCTTAGGATGCTGGAACTACAGGCCGAAAAAGCCTGGGAAATCTGGCAAACAAGTGCGTAGTCCTGCGGGATAAAGGCGGTGTTTTTCCTCACAAACAGATGTCGCGCATCCGGTCTTTGTCCATGACAAACACGTTGAAATCGACACGCCCCCGAATGCCCGGTACCCAGCCCAACTGGCTGTGCTGCCATAAATAGAGTTTGCCGGCCTGATAATCGCGGAGGTGTTCGGTCGAGTAATCGGCGATCCAGAGCGGGTATTCATCCAGGTTACCTTTTATGTACCGGCGGTATAAGTTGCCGTTGGTATAGATGATGGGGCGAATGTTGTACTGCTCCTCAACGATTTCGAGCCACAGCCGCAACCCCGCAATGATGGTATCGTCGGATTGGCCATTGGTAACTTCAAAGTCCACCACCGGTGCCAGATCGCCCGCGTTCAGGGTCACATTTCGGATGAAGTTAGCGGCTTGTTTTCGCGGGTCGCGGGTGGGGTGATAAAAGTGGTAGGCACCCCGGCGGAGGGCGTTTTTTTGGGCTTCGCGCCAGTTTTTGGCAAAGTTTTTATCGGCCAGCGTGGCCCCTTCCGTCGCCTTGATAAACACAAACTGTAGCCGTACCCCATCGGCTTCCGTTTGGGCTACCCGCTGCCAGTCGATGCGGTTGTTATGGCGCGAAACGTCGATGCCGTGAATGCCGTAGTGCATGGGCAACCGGATACCAAAAGCTGGCACTGCCCGCCAGCCCATCTCGTTTTTGCGGGGCAACCGGGCCA
>JAYVAP010000634.1:0-3355 GCA_043750915.1 Spirosoma sp.
GCGTAACGCCTGACATGGCATTACGACTGGCCGAAGCCTTTAACACCACCCCTCAACTCTGGCTGAATATGCAACAGAACTACGATTTGCGCCAGGCGGAGAAGAAAGAGAAAACCTATACTGTTCGACATTTCTGGCCATCGCTCAAGGCTAATTTGCAACCGGCTTAGAAAATACGCTGCGGTGCCCGCTCACTACGCGCCACCCGTTAGGCCTTTGGTGTTTTTACTGAGCCTCGGCCCGCCAGGTGTTGTTTTTGCTGTTGATGTCGGGGAGTTGCTCGTCGGGGTCCACAACAACCGTTTTCAGCGTCGAGGTCGAATTGTAGCGGAATGTCCAGGTGCCGCCCCGCTGCCACACTTCCACAGGCAGGGTGATGCGGCCTTTTTTGCCGTTGGTTTCGATTACTTCGACCGTCACGGGCATGGCTAACTTTTCGAGATTTTCGATGGCAATCAGTGATCCCTTTTCGGCGGAGCCATCCACATACTTCACGTCTTTCACGCCCTGATCGAGTTTCCAGGTTTCATAGAAGTACCCACGCCAGAACCAGCCGAGGTCCTCGCCGGCTGCGTCTTCCATCGTCCGGAAAAAATCGTAGGGCGTTGGGTGTTTAAAAGCCCAGCGGTTCATGTAGGTCCGGAAAGCGAAATCGAATCGGGTAGGCCCCAGAATCGACTCCCGCAGCAGTTTCAGCCCCATGCCCGGCTTATAATAGGCCAGAATACCCAGTGCCCGGGCGGGCTGCACATCAGGAATGGTCATAATCGGCTCGGCGGGGTAGAACAGGGCGGGCGCAATATCGTGCATGGTGCCGCGCTCCCGGTTATATTCGCCCTTGTTGAAGCTGGCCGTTGAGAGGGTGTTGATGAAGGTGTTGAAGCCTTCGTCCATCCAGGGAAATTTGCGTTCGTTGCTGCCCACAATCATGGGAAACCAGTTGTGCCCAAATTCATGGTCGGTAACACCCCAGAGCGCGTCTTTTTTGTCTTTATGATCGCAGAAAACAATGCCCGGATACTCCATGCCACCCACAATGCCGGCCACGTTGGTAGCCACCAGGTAGCTGTATTCATAGAGGTATTTTGAGTAAAACTCAATGCAGCCCTTGACATATTCTGTGGAGCGGCCCCACGAATCGTTGGTGGCACTTTCGGCAGGATATACCGACTGCGCCAGCGACGGCTTGCCACTCGGCAGGTTCATTTTGGCGGCATCCCACACAAACGCCCGGCTCGATGCCCAGGCCACGTCGCGGGTGTTAAGGCAGCGGAATTTCCAGGTCAGCATGCCCGATTTTTTGGGGCGTGTGTCGGCATTGGTAACCTCGTCTTTGCTCCGAATCATAACCGTTTTGTCGCTCAGGCGGGCCTGTGCCAACCGCCTGATCTGCTCCGCCGTCAACACGTCGGTGGGGTTCAGCAACTCGCCCGAACCGGCAACAATGTGGTCCCAGGGCACGGTAATGCTGTATTCATAGTCGCCATAGTCCAGATAAAATTCGCCCGCCCCAAGGTAGGGCAAGACGTTCCAGCCTTCGATGTCGTCGTAGACACACATGCGGGGATACCACTGCGCTATTTCGTAGATGACACCGTCTTTGCGGGCCAGCTTTCCCATCCGGTCGGAGCCGTATTCGGGAATTTTAAACGAATACGCCACTTTTATTTTCACCTCGCCACCAGTTTTCACCGGCTCCGGCAGGCGCAGCTGCATCCGGGTATCATTGATTTCGTAGGGCGTGGCGGTAAATTTGGCTTTGCCCGTCTCGGTGGTCACACTCGTGATGTTTAGCCCACCCGAAAAACCGGCATTGCCAAAGCGGCCACCCGTCACGGGCGTTGTTTTGGCCGCCCGCGACGAATCGCTGAAAGCATTCTGATCGAGTTGAAGCCACAAAAACGGCAGCGATTCGGGCGAATTATTTTTATAGATGATAATTACTTCGCCGGTGAGGGTGTTCTGGGGTTCGTCGAGGCTGACGCTGATCTGGTAGTCAGCGCGGTTTTGCCAGTAGCGCGGCCCCGGTGCGCCACTGCCGCTGCGGTAGTCGTTGCCCGGCTGCATGTTGAAAAGCGGATGGAACAGGGCCAGCGGATCGTATTTCGATGCGGTGGCCGACGGGGAAACGGGAATGGTCGTTTGCGCAGCCGCCACTAAACTCGTTAGCCAGAGACCGGCCCAGAGAGCAATTTTATCCATAAAACAAAAAAAGAACGGTTTTTCAATACAAATAACGCGATAAGCCTGCACAAACAGTTAGCCTGCCCGTGCCTGACGGCTAAAATTGCCCCGGTAGCCCGCTGTCAGAACGAAACCCGCAGTTCAACCCCGTGGTGAATAACCAGAAACACGAACAGGGCAATCCACAGCACATCCACAAAATGCCAATAGAGCGTGATGAGCTTGATCTTCAGCTGGTTGGGCGGATTAACGCTGTACACAAACGAGTCGACATAAGGTCGGCGACGCAGGGCTTCGGCCAGGGCAACAGCCAGCAATATCAGCCCGATCAGGATGTGGAGGAGGTGAACCCCGGAGATGATATAAACGAAACTGCCCGATGGATTGCCCGTTAGTCCAATGCCGGACTGAATCAGCTGCCGCCAGCCCCAAAACTGCATCAGTATAAACAACGTGCCCAGTCCGAGCGTTGTGGCCAGATTGGTGCGGTAGCTGTTGAAACGTTCGTGCCGGAAAGCCTGGTTTGCGTTGTGCAGCGTTAAACTGCTCAGCACGATGGCGATGGTACTGACCAGAAACACGCCGGGCAATTTCACATCTGTCCAGTCCGGCCCGCTCCGGCGAATAATATAAACGGCCAGCAAAACGGTGAACAGCAGCACACTGCTGGCAATGCCCAACCAAACCATAAAGCGGAACGGCTCCCGCCGTTTCGTAACCATGTTGCTCATGCGTGAAGTTGGCCGATCAGGCCCGTCGGTTGGCAAGAATTGCCAACCCGGTTATAGCTTACCTTGCCAAACGCTGTAATCCCGAAATTGGTTTGGGCAGCCAACGGGGGCATTAAAAATACCGTATACCGTTGAGCCGGAGCCGCTCATGCTGGCATAAACGGCTCCCGCATCGTAGAGTTGCTGTTTTATCTGGCCCAGCAACGGATAGCGGGGAAAAAGGCTGTTCTCAAAGTCGTTGCCAACCGTGCGGCACCAGGTTTCTATAGGGGCCATCAGACGGGTTCGCAGGGGCGTTTGGGGTTGTTGGGGCCGGATGGCTGCGTAGGCTTCGGCGGTGGAGATGGCCAGGTTGGGATAAACCAGCATCAGGTGGAAGCCCCGTAAATCAACGTCGATTTCCTCAAAGACATCTCCCTTTTCAACGCAGTAGCGGGGCC
>JAYVAP010000635.1:0-2990 GCA_043750915.1 Spirosoma sp.
TTTTGCCGGGGCCGCCGAGTATCACTACAACGCGCATTGGCGGTTGGTGCTGAACGCCGAAAACCTCTTCAACATTAAACAGGCCAATTATGAAACCGTTGTAACGGGTTCGGTCAATCAACCCACGTTCCGGCCCGTCTGGGCACCGCTGGAGGGACGAATTGTGAACCTGGCACTGAAATATACCCTATGAATGCCGGGGAGGATTGCGCCGGCAATGTGTTAGCCACCGGGTAGATTGCGTACTTTTGTTGTATGCAGACCAGCCACCACATTCACTTCGGCCTTGCCCAGCAGATGGATGCCATTGCCAATGCTTCGGTTGATTTAGTTGTCACCTCTCCGCCTTATCCGATGGTGGAGATGTGGGATGAGGGCATGGGGTTGCAAAATCCGGCCATTATCAGCGCACTAAACCGACACGATGGCGCAACTGCCTTCCAGCTTATGCACGCCCAATTAGACAAGGTTTGGGATGAAGTCTGTCGGGTAACAAAGCCAAGTGGATTTGTATGCATTAACATTGGTGATGCAACGCGCACCATCAACGGTGAGTTTCAGCTGTTTTCCAATCATAGTCGTATTATTCAGTATTTCCTTCAGCAGGGTTTTTGTTGCCTGCCGCCAATTTTGTGGCGTAAGCCAACCAATGCGCCAAACAAATTTATGGGGTCTGGCATGTTGCCTGCCGGTGCCTACATCACGCTTGAGCATGAGTATATTCTGGTATTCCGAAAAGGCGGAAAGCGGGTATTTAAGTCAGAACAAGCTAAGGCACTTCGGCAACAAAGCGCATTTTTCTGGGAAGAAAGAAACCAATGGTTTTCGGACCTGTGGGAGATTCGTGGCACCGGCCAGAAACTCTTTAACAAAAATTCCCGCGAACGCAGTGGGGCCTATCCTTTTGAGATACCCTACCGGCTTATCAACATGTATTCTGTGAAAGGTGATGTGGTACTGGACCCGTTTCTGGGCACTGGCACCACATCACTGGCGGCTCTGGCAACCAGCCGCAACAGCATTGGCTACGAAATGGATGGTAGTCTGTCAGAAAACATCAACGAAACCCTGTCGCCCGACAAACTACCGGCCTTAAATTCGCTCATCCATAATCGGCTCCAGGCGCATATCGAATTTGTGGACAAACGCTTATCAGGGGGTGAATGGGACGTGAAGCACGTAAATAAGCATTATCAATTTCCGGTTGTTACCAGCCAGGAAACCGACCTGCTGCTCAATTTCCTGACTCATGTGGAGTTGTCGACAAATTTGTTTACGGCTGATTACTCCTCAGAACCCAGTTTAAAATCACCCTACGTTCCTACCCAGGCCAACCACAAGGGTCAACAGGTGTTGGCTTTTTAACAATGGCAAAAAAGAAAGAATTAAAACGGCATTCACTTGATTTTGGCAAGAAGGAAAAGGTGCTGAATTACACCTGCCAGACCTATCAACTTTCGCGCCCAAATAAGGTTGGGGCCGTCATGTCGCTTATCCGGCAGTGCCAGCCCCAAACTGTTGAGGCATGGGAAACCTGGTATTTTGAGAACGCCATCACCGATGGAAAACAGGCTGTGCGCGTAACGCATGACGTACTGAATGAACTTGGCGACCGGCTATTTCAAAAAATCAAAGACCAAGTCATTCCCGAATGGACAACCGCTTTCAACAACCTGACCCGCGAAGACTGCCTTGCCTACATCCATAACCTGACCATCAATCGAACCTTCGACGGCTACGTTCGCGAGAAATCAGTTGTCTACGACGGACTTGCCAAACTCTTTCCCCAGGTTTTATTTGAAGGGGCACCCCCTGAACTTGATCACGCCGGTGATGTCGATTACCTCGGCTATGTGGGTGAGAAAGCCTTTGGCATCCAGATAAAACCAACGACCGCTCAGGCTAATTTTGGCAATTATTCCGTGTCTGAACGGATGAAAAGCTCGTTTGCCGCTTTTCAGGACGATTTTAGCGGCAAAGTTTTTATTGTGTTCAGTTTGGACGGAGAAATTGGTAACCCCGAAATCATTCGGGAAATTGCCGACGAAATCGACCGGCTGCAAGCCTGACCCATCCCTATGCACGAATCACTGACCCATAAACTCGACCAACTCGAGGAGAAATTTGCCGCCATGGGGCAGGATATGGCTTCCTACCTCGAAGGATTGCTTCAGGCCGACTACCTAACCTACTGGGATTATGTCCATTTAGAAACGCTGCTGTCGCTGCAAACGCCCAAAACTGCCTACCCCGACGAGCTGATTTTTGTGACCTATCACCAGATTACTGAATTATACTTTAAACTAATTCTGCACGAAATTGCCCAGATTGCCGACGCGCAACCCCTCACAACGGCATTTTTTGTGGCCCGGATGCAACGCCTGAACCGCTATTTTGAGTTGCTAGAACAATCTTTCAGCATTATGATTACGGGGATGGAACGCAGTCAATTTTTAACCTTCAGAATGGCCCTGCTGCCATCGAGCGGGTTTCAATCGGTGCAGTTCCGCGAAATTGAAATCGTTTCCACCGATTTCCGAAACCTGCTGGCCGAAGCCCCCGCCGGGCCGGGCACCCTTGCTGACTACTACGACGCTATCTACTGGAAACGGGGTGCCACCGATCTGGCTACGCAGAAAAAAACGCTTACCCTCAATCAGTTCGACAAAAAATATCGCTCCCGGCTCCTCCGGCTGGCCGAAGCCTATCAGCCAAAAAACCTGTATGAACGTTTCCAGGAACTCGACCGTGCCCAGCAGGTAACCCCCGAACTAATCGATGCCCTGCGTGAATATGACCACCGCGTCAATGTCCGCTGGAAACTGGCGCACCTGCGGTCGGCAGTGCGGTATCTGCACAAAAAGCCGGACGATATTCGGGCTACGGGCGGCACCAACTGGCAAACCTATTTGCCGCCCATTCAACAGCAGCGCGTGTTTTTCCCGGCTTTGTGGTCGGCCGGGGAATTGCAAAACTGGGGGCTTCCCGAG
>JAYVAP010000636.1:0-5511 GCA_043750915.1 Spirosoma sp.
AAGAGGGCATCGGGAAAACTTTGGAACGTGACCGGTCTGACAAAGCGTAGTATCGCACCAGTGCCCACCGATGTGCTGCGTCCGCCGTCGGTAGTGGCCGGAAAAGGACCGCCGTGGGTCATGGCTTCGCTCACTTCGACACCCGTTGGGAAACCGCCGAACAGCACCCGCCCGGCTTTACTTTGTAACACCTCAATCCAGTTATGGGCCGACGCTTTCAGTTCGCTTTCGGTGGCGTAGAGCGTAGCCGTCAGTTGCCCTTCCAGCATTTGCAGGCAGGCCAGCAGGTCGGTTTCGGTGGGGCAAACCACCACCAGCGAACCCGGCCCGAACACCTCATGGCTCATATCGGGCGTTAGTAAAAAGAGCGCGGCCGTCGTCGTCAGCACCGCCGGGCGGGCTTCGGTCCGGTTGTCGTGGGCATCCACGTCGCTTTCGGCCAGCACGTGAACACCGGGCACCACCCGAATCTGCTGAATGCCACGCTGAAAGTTTTTCTGAATACCGGCGTTGAGCATCGTTGCCGGTGCCGATGCGCGAATGGCCGAGGCAACCGTTGCCAGAAACTCCGCCGTGTGGGGCGAATCGAGCAGAAAAACCAGGCCGGGATTCGTGCAAAACTGGCCCACGCCCAGGGTAATGGAAGCGGCCAGGCCGGTGGCTATCTGCGCTGGCTCGTTGTCAAAGGCACCCGGAAAAATCACCACCGGGTTCACCGAACTCATCTCGGCATATACCGGAATGGGTTCGGGCCGGTTGTTGGCTACCTGTTGCAGGGCCAGCCCACCCGCCCGCGAGCCGGTGAACCCAACGGCTTTAATGGCCGGGTTTGCCACCAGCTGCTGCGCCACTTCGTTGTCGGCGTGCAGCAGGGAGAAAACGCCATCCGGCATTCCGGTTTTTTGCGCAGCCGCCACAATGGCCTGGCCCACCAGCGACGACGTGCCGGGGTGGGAGGGATGCGCTTTCACCACCACCGGACAGCCAGCGGCTAGTGCCGAAGCCGTGTCGCCCCCCGCTACCGAGAATGCCAGCGGAAAATTACTGGCGCCAAACACCACCACCGGACCCAGTGGCACCAGCATCCGGCGCAGGTCCACGCGTGGCAGGGGTGTTCGGTCGGGCAGGGCGGTATTGATGCGGGCATCGACCCACGAGCCTTCGCGCAGCAGCCGGGCAAACATGCGCAGCTGACCCGTGGTGCGGCCCCGTTCGCCGGTGATGCGGCCGGTAGGCAGGCCACTTTCGAGCACGGCGCGGTCGATCAGTTCGGGGCCGAGGGCTTCTATTTCAAGGGCAATGGCATCGAGGAAATCGGCCCGCTGGTGCGGGTTTAGCCGGGCATAGGCCGAAAAAGCCGTAGCGGCCTTGTCGACGGCCTCATTGGCCTGCGCAATGGATACATGGGCGAACTCGTCGGTCAGGGTTTCGGCTCGGGAAGGTGCCATGGCCCGGAAGGGGTCGCCCTCACCCAGAGCAGGGCAGGAGCCAATGAAATTAGTGGTCACGGGATCGGGGTATTGGTTGGGTTGCATAATTTTATGAAGACGGCAGCTGAGAGAAAATACTCATTTACATCCACTCGAAATGTTCGAGCAGGCGGTCTTTTTGGCTTCGCGACACGGGAATGCTTTGTCCATTGGTCATAACTAAGTAGGCACCTTCGCCTTTCACGAATTTTTTTATGTGGTTTACATTAACGAGAAACTGCCGGTGAACACGCAAAAAATTACGCTCTTCGAGCAGCTCCTGAACGTCGCGCATCGACTTATTGGTGAGGTGGTGCATACCATTGAGGAGAAAGAATTTGGTATAATTATCGTCCGATTCGCAGTAGAGTACCTCATTAAGTTCAACAAAAATCACGCCGTTCTGATAGGGTAGGGCAATACGGTTGGGCAGTGTTTTTTCGGGGCCCGACAACTGCCGCCGGAGGTGGTTTATTTGTTCGGGTGAGGTGGCGTGCTGCTTCTCTACCTTGCCAACGGCTTCGATCAGGTCCTGGGTATCAATGGGCTTAATCAGATAATCGACGGCACTATAACGAAATGCTTTGAGGGCAAATTTATCGTAGGCGGTCACAAAAATAAGCGCAAAAGATACTTCAGAAACGGCTTCCAGCACCTGAAAACCATTCATCCGGGGCATTTCAATATCTAAAAACACCAGATCAGGCTGCTGGCTCAGAATGGCCTGCGTACCTTGCTGACTGTTGGTGTAAGAAGCTACGACCTCTATCTGCGGACAGTGTTGCGCCAACCGCAGGTTGAGCAGGCCAACGGCGTTGGGTTCGTCGTCAATAATTAAAGCGCGGATCATGACGTGGTGCGTTCGGATGAAAAAAGTCCTTTTTTAGTACATGCCTGAAGTGCTGATGTATTCTTTCGGGATACCCCGTCGATCTCAGCCGTAATACAACCGTTAGTTGCTTGAAGGCAAAAATACGTAAATTAAATTTTTTACACCGGGATGTTTACAACTACTCTGGTGCCGGCGGGCTGGCCCCGCTCATCGACCTGGTCCATCACCTGAACCTGCGTATGAGTGTGGTATAGCTGGTTGATGAGCTCGATACGGTCGGCGGTCATCTGCATACCAAAAGATTTATTTTTGGTGGCCGATTTGCTTTTATACTCGGCGGCTTTGGCCCTCCCCACGCCGTCGTCGGTGATTTCGACCTGCAGGTAGCTGGTGCCGGGCTGGCTCACCGTGACGCGTACGCTGCCGCCCTCTTCTTTGTGCATCAGCCCGTGCCAGATGGCGTTTTCTACGAAGGGCTGCAGCAGCAGGGGCGGTATCTGAATAAGGTCGGTGTCGATGGCTTCATCGACCTGAATGGTGTAACGGACTTTTTGCTGAAAGCGCATGGCTTCCATGTCGATGTATAGCCTGAGCGTTTCGAGTTCATTGGTGAGCGTGACGCGTTCGGAGCGGGAGTTTTCGAGTACGAGCCGGATGAGCCGGGCGAATTTGGCGAGGTAGGCTGATGCCAGCTCGGCGTTGTTCTGGGCGGTAAAATACTGGATAGAGTTCAGGCAGTTGAAGATGAAGTGGGGGTTCATCTGCGAGCGCAGGGAGGCCATTTTGGTTTCGGCCAGTTTTTGTTCAAATTCAGTTTTCAACTGCTGCCGGTTTTTGGCTTCTATGCTGCGGCTCTGGGCTTCTATGTGGGCGGTGCGCGTCACAATTTCCTGCTCCAGTTGCTGGGTGTAGCCGCGCTGCAGTTGTTTCTTTTTCAGCTCGACTAAATAAATACGATAGGCAAAAGCCAGCGCAATAGCAATGGCTGCCAGGCAGGTGCTGAGCGTATTCAGGAAAGGAGGGTAGTTGATGAACAACGCCAAACGCGCGGGCAGATTTGTTAACGGTGCGGGTAAAATAAGCGGTCGGCAGTATACCAGTAATTCGCTGACCGCACCCACCAGCAGATAATGACGCAAGGGCGTTTTGCTCCTAAATATGGCTTGTAATATCACCAGCAGCAGCAACACGCTAACCGTGTTTTCGTACTGGTAATAGTAGCCCGATTGCATAATGAACTGACCGCTCATGGTTTCGCCGATTGCCAGCACAATCTGGACGAAGAGTAGCATGAGCAATACTTTTATAATCGTCCATAATGTCGGGTGCCGGGTGGGTAACTCAATGAGCCGGGCTATATGGAGGGCAAAGAAAAAAGGAACCAGCCCAAAAAAGAAATCGACCCTCGGTTCTTTAATCACGGGCAACGGCAAGCCCATATCGAAGTGGACGTTGACCTGCATCAGCACCAACAAACCGGATAAACTGGTGTAGAGAATGTAATACAGGAAGAGTACGTCACGCTGAAAGATATACAGAAAAACGGTGTACAGGCCTGCATAAAATAAAATGCCGGCCATGATCAGCATGGCAGTCAGCAGGGGCAGTGCCGCCCGAATCTGGTCATACAGCTGGGCCTTCTCCATGGGTGCTGGTAGCTGACCAATCATGGCCAACGAATCCGGTTGCGCCCGGCACCCCAACATACTTACCCCGCCGAGCAGCAGTATGGCACCGGCAAGTGCGACAACGGTAGATTGTTTCATGACTAAGGCGCGTAACAAGGGCTAATGACATCGAACCTACGCCCTAAAGCCGGTCTTCGCAACTGAACCTCCGCCAGTTGCCAGAAGTAGGGGGCGAATGGCCCACTTTTTGGGGTTATCGGTGGCCCTGATTGGGCCGGGTGCCAGGGCCGGATAGCGATGCCGATTAATTTTTCGCCCCATAAAACCGGTTACTCACCCTGAAATATGGGCCTTTCGCCCGGTCTGGCTGGCATCTGAGCTGTAGAATATCGGACCTTAGCATCGTCAAAGCGCAACTTGCCTTGATCACCGGTGCTATCCACACCATTTTTTAAAACCAAACACAATTATGAAAACCAGGTTCTCTTTGCTGTCGGCCCTGCTGGGTCTGTTGTTCGTTTGGGTTGTTTCCTGCAAGAAAACCCCGGATCCCGCGCCCGCGCCGGTGGGTCCTACTCCCCCCGGCTCAACCACCACCGTGGCCACCAAAAGTGCGGCCAAAGCCATCACGGCCTTTGCCTTCAATGGCCTCAGCCCCGCCGTTACCGGCACCATTGATGCCACTGCCAAAACCATTTCGGTTACTGTAGCCAGCGGCACCGACGCAACAAAATTGGTGCCTACGCTCACCATCTCTGACAAAGCTACGGTCTCGCCCGCGTCGGGTGTGGTGCAGGATTTCTCAAAAGACGTAACCTACACCGTTACCGCCGAAGACGGTAGTACGCAGGTTTATACGGTGAATGTGAAGAAGGAAGCGGTTGTGGCAATCTCTACCAACCAAACCGTTTACCTTTCCATGAGTGGCTATATGACCGCGTTGGATTCACAAACCGGGAAAGTAAAATGGTCAGGTCTGGACAATAATTTAGAAGCCGGGAGAGGGGAGCCAATTTTTCTGAATGGAAAACTCTATTACTTCAGCAAAGGCACTCTCAACATAGGCGATTTTATAGCCTCCGATGCCCTAACAGGCAAACGACTATTCGGTATCAAAACAGCAGGTGCGGAAGCGGGATACAAATATCCATCGACTTATGCTGATGGCCTGATTTATACACTAAATGAGAGTGGCTTTTTAATAGGTATTGACCTGGCTACCGGTGCGGAAAAGTGGAAATGTGCTTATGAGAGCGCCATAGAGGCAAATCCAACCTTCGTGAATGGAACGGGCTACGCTGTGCTGGAAAAAGTGGCCAAAGATTCCTATGGGTTTGATATGGATGGACTGGCAGCTATTGATATTGCTTCCGGCAAACTAAAATGGACAAAAGGAATCGGATCAGATACAAATCCGGCTGTGTTAGATGGAATTGTCTATGTATCAGCAGTATATAAAGGTGGTGCTGTATACGCTATCAATGCCTCATCGGGTGACTATCTCTGGAAGAAAGAAGACCTGTTTAACCCAGATAAAAATCCTAACCTCAGTACCGCTGTCACGGTTGTCAACAACGTAGTG
>JAYVAP010000637.1:0-6210 GCA_043750915.1 Spirosoma sp.
ACTGAGCAAGTTGGTGACGTTTGTACCCGTAGCCGACAGCCAGCGGGTGCTGAACGCCCTTCATGCCGCCGGTGCCGGTCAGGTTGGTCAGTATGATAACTGTAGCTTTCGGGTCGAGGGCACGGGTGCCTACCGGGCCGGGCCAAACGCGCACCCGGTGCTGGGCGAAAGTGGTCACGATCATCAGGAAAGCGAGCACCGGATTGAGGTGATTTTTTCTACCCACCAGCAGGGGCAGTTGCTGAGCGCATTGCAGCAGGCGCATCCGTATGAGGAAGTGGCCTATTACCTCACGCCGTTGGCCAACACCAATCAGCACGTGGGGGCGGGAGCGGTGGGCAACCTGCCCAACCCTTTGGATGGAACGGCGTGGCTGGCTTATTTACGGCAAAAAATGGACCTGACCCTGATTCGGCACACCCAATTACCCAGCCATGCCATCAGCCGCGTGGCCGTTTGCGGGGGCGTGGGCAGCTTTCTGCTGCCCGATGCCATCCGCTCCGGGGCCGATGTGTTTGTGACGGCCGACTACAAATACCACGAGTTTTTCGATGCCGACGACCGGATCACCATCTGCGACATTGGCCACTACGAGAGTGAGGTCTTCACGAAGGAACTGATTCAACAGCATTTGGCCAAAAAATTCGTTACTTTTGCGGTGATTTTATCCGAAACCAACACAAATCCGGTTCGGTATTTTTGCTGATGAACGCAGGGGTAACCCAAACGGGCGTTGGGCACCGAAAACCCGGCTCCCCCGAGTTACCCATTACAAATTAAAAAAACGTCCCGAATGGAACTGACAATTGCGCAAAAATTAGATGCCCTTCTTAAACTGCAAACCCTTGATTCTCAGTTAGACGATCTTGTCAAAATTCGCGGAGGATTGCCCGAAGAGGTGCGCGATCTCGAAGACGACATCGCCGGTTTTGAAACGCGGATTGGCAAGTTTCAGGCCGAAGCCAAAACAGTTGACGAAGAAATTGACCGCAACCGGGTGGCCAAAAAAGATGCCGACAAACTGATTGTTAAGTACAAAGATCAGCAGATGAATGTGCGCAACAACCGCGAATTCGAAGCTATCTCCAAAGAAATTGAACTGCAATCGCTCGAAATTGAACTGGCCGACAAACGAATCAGCGAAGCACAGTTCCGGGCACGCGGTAAGGACGAGGAAGTGAAAACCACCCAGGCGGCTCTGAACGAACGCAAAGAAGACCTGAAAGCTAAAAAGTCGGAGTTGGCTCAGATTACGGCTGAAAGTCAGGAAGAAGAAAAAACCATTGCCAAGAGCCGCGAGCAACAGGCAACGACCATTGAGCCGCGCCTGCTGAATTCCTATAACAAAATTCGGGGCAACGCCCTCAATGGCTTAGCCGTGGTGCTGGTGAAACGCGGAGCCTGCGGAGGGTGCTTCAACGTGGTGCCGCCCCAACGCCAGGCCGATATCAAAGACAAAAAGAAAATTATCGTTTGCGAACACTGCGGCCGGATTTTTGCCGATGTAGAAGGCATTCCCGAACCGGCACCCACGGGAAAAAGCCGGTAGTGCGGCCAACATCAACTACGGAAAAGGTCGTCAGGTTGGCGACCTTTTTTTTGCTGTGTTCATCCCGCCTATGCGTTATCTGCTGGTTTTTTTGCTGACGACCAACGCCTTGCAGGCCCAGGACTTCGCGTGGACACCCGGCCTGCAACGCGCCTATGCCGACCTCCAGAAAGCGCGTCTGCCGCCCGCCCGCCAAACCCTGGCCCGCGAGCCGACCCAAAACGGCATCCGCGTGTTTGTCGACGATTATGCCGATATGCTTGCCATCGTCACCTCCGACGATGACCAGCTGTTCGCGCAGTTTAGCCAGCGGGAAAGTCAGCGGCTCGACGCGCTGAAAGCCCTGGACCCCACCTCGCCTTGGCAGCGGCTGATGCAGGCCGAAGTACGGCTGCACTGGGCGTTTGTGAAGCTTAAATTTGGCCGTGAAATGAGTGCGAGCTGGGACGTAATTCGGGCCTACAGGCTGCTGGTGGATAATCAGGCCCGTTTCCCGAATTTTTTGCCCACCTATAAATCCCTCGGCACGCTGCACGTGATGATTGGCTCGGTGCCCGACAGCTACGCCTGGGTGGCCAGCCTGCTTGGGTTGCGGGGCAGCATTGGGCAGGGGCAGCAAGAATTGCAGCGTGCCCAGTCCGACACCGTGTTTGGCCTCGAAGCCCGGCTGATCGACCTGATGGTGCAGGCCTACGTACTCAATACTAACCCCGACACACCGGCACTGAAACGGCTAGTTTCCCAGCAACCCGATAACCTGCTGCTGCATTTTTTTGGGGCCACCATTGCGCAGAAAAACGGCCACAGCGAGCAGGCACTCGCCTATCTGAGCACCCGCCCAACCGGACCCGACTACCAGCCACTGCCGGTTATCGATAATATTCTGGGTGACATTTACCTGCAAAAAGGAAACTACGCGCTGGCAACGACCCATTTCAGGCAGTTTTTGCAAACCTACCGGGGCCGCAATTTCCTGAAAGATTCGTATTACAAACTGTTTCTTTGCCAGTGGCTCGCCAACCGCCCCGATGCCCACACGCGCCCGCTGCTGGAAACCGTGCTCACCGTTGGCCAAACAACGGTGGAGTCGGATAAGGCGGCCCGGAAATTTGCCGAGGTGTATTTGAAACGGGGGCCATCGCCCAACCAGAAAGTGCTGATGCGGGCGCGGCTGGCTTCGGATGGCGGCTTCACCGATAGTGCGCTGGCCTGGTTGCGACCTTATGGCGAAACGCATTTTACGCAGATTGCCGAGCGGGCAGAGTTCAACTACCGCTTAGGCCGCATTTATCAACACCGAAACGACCCAAGCGCGGCCATTCCCTACCTCAGCCGCGCCCTCGCCCTCAGCGAACCCGATCAGCTGTCGTTTGGGGCCACATCGGCCCTACAGCTGGGCTATATCTACCAGCAAAAAAACGACCGCGTCAGCGCACGGTCGTTTTTCAGAAAAGCACTCAGTTTCAGGCACCACGAATATAAAAACAGCGTGGACAACAAAGCCAGAGCAGCCCTGAACAGCTTGTGAACGGGCGCAGCCACGCGAACATGCCGCCCGGTTGCCCACCAGAAAACCTATTGCAGCGCGGCCACACCGGGCAGCGTTTTACCTTCCATGTATTCGAGCAGGGCACCGCCCCCGGTAGACACGTAGCTGACCCGGTCGCCGTAGCCCGCCTGATTCACGGCCGATGCCGAATCGCCCCCGCCAATGAGTGAGAACGCGCCGTTTTCTTCGGTCGCTTTCACCACGGCTGCGGCAATGGCGTTGGTGCCCTGCGCAAAGTTTTCGAACTCGAACACGCCCATGGGACCGTTCCAGAGAATCGTTTTCGACTGCATGACCACATCGGCAAACTGGGCAATTGTGTCGGGCCCAATGTCCAACCCCTCCCAGCCATCGGGGATGTGACCGGTGGCAACAACCTGGCGGTTTGCGTCGTTGGAGAAGGCATCGGCACACAGGTTATCCACGGGCATATAAATAGTTACGCCTTTGTCCCTGGCTTTCTGAATCAGGGCCAGGGCCAGATCCTGCTTGTCGGCTTCGAGCAGCGATTTCCCAATCTGGCCACCCTGGGCTTTAGTGAAGGTATAGGTCATGCCCCCGCCAATGATGAGGTTATCAACTTTATCGAGCAGTTTCTCGATAATCAGAATTTTGTCGGAGATTTTGGCCCCGCCCATAATGGCCGTGAAAGGTCGTTGGGGCGCGTCGAGTATTTTTTTGGCGTTCTCCAGTTCGGCCTGCATCACGTAGCCGCACACCCGATCCTGAAAAAACTGCCCGATCACTGCTGTGCTGGCATGGGCGCGGTGGGCCGTTCCGAAGGCATCGTTAACCCACACATCGCCAAGTTTAGCCAGTTTCCCGGCAAAGGCGACATCCCCTTTTTCTTCTTCTTTATAGAAACGCAGGTTTTCGAGCAAGAGAATTTCGCCCGGCTGGAGACTGGCGGCCTGCGTCGTTGCCGACGCACCAATGCAGTCGTCGGCAAATTTCACCGCGCGGCCAAAAGCTTCGCTAAGGGCGGGCAGGAGGTGTTTGAGCGAATATTTTTCTTCGGGGCCACCCTTGGGCCGGCCGAGGTGAGACATCAGAATGGCCGATCCGCCATCGTTCACAATTTTCAGAATCGTGGGGATGGTGGCCCGGATACGGGTATCGTCGGTGATGGCGTACTGATCGTTGAGGGGCACGTTGAAATCGACCCGGACGAGGACTTTCTTCCCGGCAAAATTATAGGTGTCTACAGTTTTCATGGGCAGGAAACGAGTTGTTTGGTTGCAGGGCCAAACTTAGGGCTTTTTCGGCAGATCGACGGCAGAACCAGACGATGCCCGGATCACCCGTTCCAGGTTTTAGGCGTACTTTTGAGGTATGATATCCAATATACAACCCGAGCAACTCCTGTCTAATCTGGGCATAACGGCCCTGAACCCCATGCAGGAGGCCGCCCGGCAAGCCATTGGGCAGGACAACGACACATTTCTGATTGCGCCTACCGGCTCGGGCAAAACAGTGGCTTTTCTGCTGCCCGTTCTGCAACTGCTCAGCCCGGCGTGCTCAACGGTGCAATGTCTCATTCTGGCACCCTCGCGTGAGTTGGCCCTGCAAATTGAGCAGGTCTGGAAAAAGATGGGCACCGGCTACAAAGTGAATGTGTGTTATGGCGGGCACGCGGTAGATACGGAGATCAACAACCTCAGCAACCCGCCCGCCCTGCTCATTGGCACGCCCGGCCGCATCTGCGACCACATCGAACGGCGGTCTTTTGCGCTGGAAGGCATTCATACGCTGGTGCTCGACGAATTTGACAAGTCGCTGACGCTGGGCTTCCACGACGAAATGGCGTTTATTGTCCGAAACCTGCCCAACCTCCGCAAACGGGTGCTGGTATCGGCTACGGCAAATGTTAGCATCCCTGCCTTTATTCAACTCCACGCGCCCGTTACGCTGACGTTTACCGCCGACGAGGACAGCCCGGCACAACTGACGACGAAGGTAGTTTTTTCCGAAGAAAAAGATAAAATCGATACGTTGTTTACGCTGCTCTGCTCGCTCAATTCGGAAGCCGCGCTGATTTTTTTGAACCACCGCGAAGCCGCCGAACGCACCAGCGAGCTGCTGAATGAGCGGGGTATTTTCTCGACGGTCTACCACGGCGGGCTGGAGCAGGCCGACCGCGAACGCGCCCTGATTCAGTTCAGAAACGGCAGCGTGACCTATTTAGTAACGACCGATCTGGCGGCTCGCGGGCTGGACATCCCCGAAATGAAGCACGTAATCCATTATCACCTGCCCCAGAAAGAGCACGAGTTCATCCACCGCAATGGCCGCACCGCCCGGATGCTATCGTCCGGCACCGCCTACGTGATTTTGCACCGCGACGAACCCCGCCCCGACTTCCTGCCCGAACCGGACGAACTGCTCCTCTCCCCCAATGACCAGCCCGACAACACCCGCCCCAAACCACCCGAATTTGTTACGCTCTACATTAGCGGGGGCCGCAAAAATAAGCTCAACAAAGTAGATATCGTGGGATTTCTGTCGCAGAAAGGGCAGCTCGACAAAGGCGATTTAGGGCGGATTGACGTGCAGGATTTCATGTCTTTTGCGGCCGTAAAACGAACAAAAGTTGATGCGATGCTGGCGAAAATCAGGGATGAGAAAATGAAGGGAAAGAAGTACAAAATAGAAATAGCGCGGTGAGTTTGGGGCGCGTTGATTTTACGCTTACGTTTACCAACCCCTAAACCCCAACCCCACAACATGGAACTACCGCCAACCTCCGTTACCGGACCCGTCACAGCGCCCGAACGTGCCTACGCCATCGACACACTCGGGGCCACAAAAAACGCACTCCATCAATCGCTTGCGGGCCTGACCGATGCGCAGCTGACCTACACGCCCGGCCCCGCCTGCTGGTCTATTGCCGAATGCGTGGAACATATTGCGCTGGTTGAGGAAGCCATTTTCGGTGCCATCCAGTGGGGCATGAACGCACCCGCCGACCCCGACAAACGCGCTGAAATAAAGGTGTCGGATATCGATGTGATCAAAGCCGTTCGGAGCCGGTCGGCCCGGATATCTGCCCCGGAACCGTTCCTGCCAACCGGTCGTTTCGGCGACACCGCCGGTGCTTTGACCGCCTTCGATG
>JAYVAP010000638.1:0-8404 GCA_043750915.1 Spirosoma sp.
GTATTTCCTTCAACAGGATGGGCGTAGACATCCTAATTGTTGTCTTCATCATTGTACTCGCCCTGCAGGGCATACAAGCCGAACCGAATCAGGCCACCCACAATGATGGGCATGAGCACGAAAACGATGATGATGCCAAAGACGAGGTCTTCTGTTTTGCCGGAGGTCAGCTTGGGAACTCCCAGCGAGGTGATGCCGAAATAACCGGCCAGGCCAGCCAGGGCCAGCCATAGGATGCCAAGATAACGTTTTATTGCGTTCATAATCAGGGAAATAAGTTAGAATTCGTTTAGCCAAAACTCAACGGACAGGGGTGGATTAATCGACTACCTGCGCCCGGTTTTTGATGTAGAAAATGCCGATGACCAGACTGACACCCGCCACAATGATCGGATACCACAGACCTTCTAAGTAGGGGGCCGCGTAGGGCAGGGCAGCCCCTGCTTTTTCGGCAACCACATTGGCTTCTTTGGCACCCGTTGCTAAGTAAGTAGCCACCGCCGGCAGCAGGCCGCCAAATACGCCGTTGCCAATGTGATAGGGCAATGACATGGACGTGTAGCGAATTTTGACGGGAAACATCTCCACCAGGAAAGCCGCAATGGGGCCGTAGACCAGTGTCACAAAGATCACCTGAATAAACACGAGCCAGATCAACGACCAGCGGTCGCTACTGGTAATGAGCACCGTTTTCTTGATGTCGGGCGTGGCCGGGGCTGCGTTGACATCGGCCGGGGCGGCAATTTTGCGCTTTGTCACCTCCGTCAGTTTGGTGCCGTCGGTGTATTCGCGTTTGATGGTTTTGGTTTTGATGAAGCCGCCCGCCACTTTTGGATCGGGTGCCACCGTTGAATCAGTTGAGAAATTGGCCGCGATTTCCTGCTTGTTTTTCAGGTTCGTGGTCTGGTACATTTTCTCGTAAATGGTTCGGTAGGAGAGGATGGCTATCAGCATCCCGAACAGCATAATGCCTTTGCGGCCAATGCGGTCCGAGAGCCAGCCGAACAGAACGAAAAAGGGCGTACCCATCAGCAGGGCCACCGTCATCAGCTCGTCGGATTGAATGGCATCGACGTTGCAAACGGTTTTGATGAAGTTCATGGCATAAAACTGCCCCGTATACCACACCACGCCCTGCCCCATGGTGGCACCAAAGAGGGCCAGTAACACGAATTTAAAGTTGAGTTTGTTGCCAAAACTTTCTTTGAGCGGGTTGGTGCTGGTTTTGCCTTCGGCTTTTACTTTGGCAAACAGGGGCGACTCGCTCATGTTGCTGCGGATGATGTAGGAAATAAACACCATGAAAATCGATACCAGGAAGGGTATGCGCCAGCCCCAGTCGTCAAAATCTTCTTTAGACAGCGACTTGCGGGTAATCAAAATCACCAGCAGCGACACAAACAGCCCGATGGTGGCCGTTGTCTGAATCCAGGAAGTCCAGAAACCGCGCTGCCCCACGGGCGCATGTTCGGCCACGTAGGTTGCCGCCCCGCCATATTCGCCACCGAGGGCCAGCCCCTGCAACAGGCGCAGAATCAGCACCAGCAGGGGTGCCATAAAACCAATGGTCTCGTAGCTCGGGATTAGTCCAATGGCGAAAGTGGCTCCGCCCATGAGCATCAGCGTGACCATGAACGTATATTTCCGGCCAATGAGGTCGCCGAGCCGCCCGAAAAACAACGCGCCAAAGGGCCGTACCACAAACCCGGCGGCAAACGTAGCCAGCGTACTCAGGAAAGCCGCCGTGGGGTTGCCTTCGGGAAAGAATTTCGTGGCCAGTACCGTGGCTAAAGAACCAAAGATGTAAAAATCATACCACTCGATAAGCGTGCCCACGGAGGAAGCACCGATCACGCTGACCAGGCCGCGTGTGCTGGTGGCTTTAGGGGAATTTGAAGTCATGAATTATATTGATTGCAGGATTAGGGAATTCAGTTGGCAGGCAGTTGACAAAACTTTTTTTACTGGGCACACAACTTGCGCAGTCCGTTCAGCACCGGCACAAAAAATGCTTTGTCCGACGAACTGGTGCCGTGCGATTCATTGTGGGTCTGGAGAACAAACGGAGCCTCGTCGGCACTGTTGGTGCGGATGGTTGTGGCCACACTGACAATGATGGCCGTGCCGTCGTAAGTGGCATCGAACAGATACGGCCCGCTGTATTGCATATTCTCGCCCATGTTGGTCTGGCTCTGGGCTTTTGTGGCCCGGACCCGCGCGGTATTGGGGTTTTCTTCGATGATGCGGTAGCTGTTTGTTTTCAGCAGTTGCACACATTCCTCGGTAAACCGGGTTTTGGATACGGCGCACGGGATGGTGATGGGCCGGGGCCGGGTGTTGATACAACCCGGCAGCAACAGCAGGGAAAGCAGCAGGAAAAGGACTGGGGTTTTCATGGGTAGGATCAGAAAAAGATAAAGAATTGCGTGATAATCTCCGATTTTCGCTCCGTTATCCGCATACCGCCCAGTCCTTCCTGACCAGGCGTTTCGTTGGTAGCAGCCGAGTAAATGGGACGGGGCCGGTAATGTACCGTAATTTTGGCATTATGTCCCGCCAGCAACCAGTTCATGCCGCCTTCCAGCAGGTTGTAGGGTTGGTTGAGCCGCTCAAACGATGCCCTCGTGTAGGATACATACGGCTGAAACTGGCCGAAACTGCGCGTCCAGGCTTTCGGGAACATATACCCCGCCTGCACGTGAAACACACGGCCCGTTCCCCAGGTGGGATAGGCATTGCCGCCCCCGTTGAAAGCCTGAGGCTGAGAACCTGGCTGGGTAGGCGCACTGGCCAAGTTCATGGTGCCTGCGTTGCGCACGTAATTGGGGCCGTAATCGAACCAGTAATGAACGGCGTGGGCCGTCAGTGCCGACCGGTTTTCGCCCGTGCCAAACGGCAGGTCCAGGAAACTGTCGATGGCAAAATGGCGCATGGCCGTTACCGTCGTGTCTACGTTGGCCGTCATCAGCGCAATGCGCTGGGCTTCGGGAATACTGCTGAAGCCCGTGATGGCCGCCGGATACCGTCCCGCGTTAAATTCGGTGGTTTGCTGCGCGGTCAGGCTCACATTCGAGGGCAACGTAGGCGTAGCCGTCCGGCGCGAGCGGTGCCACATGGCATCGGGCTGAATCATGAAACCCCCGCCAATGTTAAACACTTTTTTGGTGCCCAGATACGACCCCACCATAAACGGCAGCGTCTGGCTCTCCTGCTCAAAAAAGTCGTAAGTCGCATAGAGTTGGTAAAGCGGCTTGTTGAGCGTGCGGGAGTTGAACTGCGAAATGTTGTAAGCGTTGGGCAGGCCTGTCAGCCCGGCGGCCCAGCCCGCTCCCCGCCCCGGCAGCGTGGTCATGGCCGAAGCCCCCGTCCGCTGGGCAAGCGTGTAGGGCGTGGTCCAGCCGGTGGCAGACTCGGGGATGGTAAACGGCTTTGTCAGGATGGCCCGGTAGCTGAGCTTCCCAATTTCGCCTTTGGCATATACGCCCAGCGTGCGGGCAAACTGGTCGTTGGCATCCAGCAAAGCCCAGCCGTAGAGGGGCGAATCGAAAGTCATGAAATTGAGCGTAGCCGCGCTCGACAGCCGCGACAATCCCGACCAGGTGAGCAGGCCCGCGCCGAACGACAGTGCCCGGCTGGCCTTGAACTCGGTCCAGGCATCGTGCACAAATACCGACTGCCGTTTACCGTCCGTTACCCCGTCGGGGCCGGTGAGCAGGCCGCCCCCGCCCGTGTTGAAAGTCTGGTTGTTGGCCCCGATAATCCAGAATACCAGGATGCGTGGCGTGAGCTGACCGTGCAGTAAAATCCGGCTCCGGCGGATACCCACATCCCATGTTTGGGGTACGTTGTTGTTACCGGCAATGCTGGTGCCGGGGTTTTGCTGCTGGTGCCGAAACCAGATTTGAGACCACATCAGCAATCGTATAAAGCTGGTGCTGTCTTTGTTCAGGTACAGCCGCAGGCCGTTTTTGTAGTTTGAGTTGGCCCAGTAACCTTGGGCCTGCACGGGTTGCGTGTGCAGCGCAAACCCGGTTAGCAAACAAAGAAACAGAATGGTAAAGAAACGTTTGGGGTGCATATCGACGCGTTATGAATAGTACTACTTATAGAAAAGTTAGTACAATTATCGGGCGCGATAGTATCCGTGTCAAATTGATGCTATCTATAAGTCACCTGAAACTGCATAGAACAGGTTTTTTTTATCATTAAATAGTAACCCTTCTCCTTATGCACCCGAATAGAGTCATTATATTAGCTGGATAATTTCGATTTTTACCCGCCCGCAACGAATCATGTTACTGAGACAATTGGAATACATTCTGGCCGTTGATCACCACCGGAGCTTTACACGGGCTGCCGACGTATGCTGCGTGACCCAACCAACGTTGAGCCAGCAAATTAAAGTGCTGGAAGATCACCTGGCCATCGAAATTTTCAACCGCACCCAAATCCCCGTTGAGCCAACCTGGCAGGGGCAACAAATCCTGGAACGTGCCCGGCTCGTGGTTGATGAGGCCCGCCTACTGGAACGTTTTGCCAAACAACTGCGGGCTGAACGGGTAGCCCAGTTAAACGAGGAAGCTACCCGAAAAAATAGCTAAAGCCCCGTATTTCCGGTACTGCCGTGTTTAAAAGTAGCTACGGCGACAGCCGCTCGATAAGCCAGTTTTCGTGTTCCTTCCGGTAGCGAATCCGGTCGTGCAGGCGGCTTGGCCGACCCTGCCAGAATTCCAGCATATCGGGAACCACCCGAAAGCCACCCCAGTGAGCCGGGCGCAGTACGGATTGGCCATCAAACTGGGTTTCGAGTTCGCGCTGCCGTTTTTCCAGTACGTCGCGGCTCTCGATTACCCGGCTCTGATGGGATACCCATGCCCCAATCTGACTCCCGCGCGGGCGGCTGTTGAAATACGCATCCGACTCCTGGGCCGACACCCGCTCCACCCGCCCTTCAATGCGGATCTGGCGTTCGAGTTCGGGGTAAAAAAAAGTCAGGGCCGCAACGGGGCGCTCGGTTAGATCGCGGCCTTTGCCACTTTCATAATTGGTATAGAACACAAAACCCGCGTCCGACACGTCTTTAAGCAGCACAATCCGCCCGCTGGGTCGTCCATCGGCGGTTAGCGTGCTTAGGTGCATGGCGTTGGGTTCGGGAAGCCCGGCACTAAGGGCGGCCTGAAACCAAACGCGGAACTGCCCAACCGGATCGGGCAAAACATCGGCAGTATCTAAGCCGTTAAGGGTATACTCCTTTCGTAAATCGCTGATGGCTGATGGCATTGGAAGGGGTTGATTAACGGCTTTTCGAGAACCGGGCTACAGGTAAATTCGCATATTGTCGTACTTTTGCAAAAGTAATCGGTACGTTCCCAACATGGCAAACGAAGAACAGGAAATTAACCAGCAGCCGGACATCACAACCCCGCTGACCGACGCGCTGGCCGTTAATACCCCGCAAGAGACCGCAGACGCGGCCGAAGTCTTGGCACCAACAGCCACCAATATGGCAGAACTGCCCGCAAGTACAGCGGTCGAAGACACGGTTGCCATGCCCGAACCAGCTGCCGAAATGCCCGCTGTTGAGGAACCGGCAACGGGCCAACCAGTCTCAGCGGCTATTCATGAGCCCGAACCAGCGGACGAAGCGCAACAACCCGCCAACGAGCCGACAGCAGACAATGCGATGCTGACAGCCTCCGATGACGCGGAGGCTGCGCTGAGCTTTGCAACGGACACGGACGAGCCGGTTGCCGATGTGCCCCTGCCCGATGCTGAAGTTCCGATTGTAGAGACTCCCGTTGAGGAAGTCCCCCAAACAGACACGCCGGAAGCCAGTATATCGGAAGAGACAGACCCTAATTCTGCCGTCAGCGAAGATATTACGGCGCAGTACGCCCACGTGGCCGAGGAAGCTGACGAAGAGCCTCACGCCCAGCCCGCTGTCGATTACAGCCAGTTCTCGAAGCAGGATTTCATTTCTCTGCTCCAGACAAAACTGGCTTCCATCAGCGGCACAACCGTTTCGCCCGGCGATTTTAAAAAAGCTGATCAGGCGTTGAAAGATGCCAGACCGTTATTCGACCAGATGAAACGGGCTGAGCGCGAAGTGGCTTTGCAGGCCTACGTGGCCGAAACGGGTTCTGAAGAAGGATTTGACTTTAAAAACGACGATACGGTTCAGCAGTTCGATGAACTTTACAAGCAGATCAAGAGCCAGAAAAACAGCTATTTCCAAAACTTAGACAAAGCCAAAGACGGCAACTTCTCGGCCAAAACTGAGTTGCTGTCCCGCCTGCGACTGCTGGTTGAAACCGACGAAAGCAACGCGGGCGACCCAAAAACGAGCTGGAACGAGTTCAAGAAAATTCAGGACGACTGGAAAGCGGCCGGGAACATGAACTCGCCCCACAACGCCACGCTCTGGGCTACCTACCACGCCCTCGTGGACCGGTATTACAGCAACCGCAACATCTATTTTGAGCTGAAAGAACTCGACCGCAAGCGGAACATCAGCCTCAAAACGGAAGTCATTGAAAAGGTTGAAGCCCTGGCCAAAGCAGCGGGAGAGACACCCGTTACGCGGCAAACTATCGACGATGCCAACGCCTTGTTTGAGGAATATAAACACATTGGCCCGGCTCCTAAAGCAGAGCAGGAAATGCTGTGGGGCCGGATGAAAGCGGCCCTCGATGTGCTGTACGACAAACGCCGGGGCCAAACCAACGACCAGCGGAAAGAGTCGGCGCAGTTATACGAAGAGAAATCGGCTATTTATGAGGAACTCGTGCCGCTCACGTCGTTTGCCTCCAACAGCATTAACGACTGGAACGACAAAACGAAGGCCGTAATGGCTATGCAGGACCGCTGGAATGCCATCAAAGGCCCCATGCCCCGCGACGAAGGCAAGGAACTCAGCAAGAAATTCTGGGCCGCGCTGAAAACGTTCTTCCACAACAAGGGCGAGTTTTTTAAGCAGCTGGAAAGTAAGCGGGAGGAGAACCTACGGGCCAAAAGCGAGCTGTGCGAACAGGTTGAGGGTATTCTGGCATCGGGTGAGGAATCGGCCGAAGCAACCCAAACGGTTATCGAACTACAGCGTCAGTGGAAAAATGTTGGGCAGGTACCTGAGAAACAGAAGAACACGATCTTCGACCGCTTCAAAGCCGCCTGCGACCAGTTCTTCGACAAAAAGCGCCTTAAAAATCAGGATACCGAACGGGAGTTCGATGGTAACTTAGTTCAGAAAACAGCCCTGATCGAGCGTATCCTGGCGGCTGCCACCGAAAACGCTGACCTTTCTCAGCTCAACGAGTTTAAGAAAGAGTGGAGTGCCATTGGGTTTGTACCCAAAAAAGACATGCAATCGACCCAAAAACGCTATATCGATGCAGTCAATGCGCTGGTAAGTGCTACGGGCAAGATTCCCGCCAAAGACAAAGAGCGCATCATGCTCCAGAGCGAAGCCGAAGCCACCCGGCCCGGTGCCCGCAGTAGTGGCAGTGGTGGTTCCCGGTCGGGCGATAACCGGGGCGGAGATAACCGCGACCGGGGTGGCCGTCAGGATAGGGGTGGCGACCGTAGTTTTGGCCGCGACCGCGAGGACCGTGGCGACCGTGACTATGCCAATCATATCCGGGTCGATAGTGGAAATAAGCACGAGAACGACATCCGTCGGCGCATGACAGCCATCGAAAACGATATTGCCACCTACCGCAACAACATTGAGTTTTTTGCCCGCTCTAAAAATGCTGACCAGCTTCGCGCCGACATTGACCGTAAAATTGCCGATGCTCAAAAGCAACTCGACGAGTTGAAGCAGCAGCTAAACGTAGCGCAGGAATAGAACCTACAAACCGATCAGACGGCTTTTAGTCGTCTGATTGGTGATATAATAATGGGGCCAGCCTTGCAGAGCAGCCGGGAATGCCTTACTTTTGCATCACGGTTTAGAGACAGGCCGTTTTGTTTTGCCAGTGTCGGATAGCGGTCGATTCCGCCTGATTTGTAATCAGGATGCGCAAGCGCGTCGGGGGTTCGAATCCCTCCACTGGCTCATTGATTATCAGATAGCTAAGCCGCCAATTAGTACAGATGTACAGTTGGCGGCTTTTCGTTTGCACACGCATTTGCAATACACAACGTTTGGTACTGTAAACAATCCGTTGCGCCCGAAGTCCGCCCGCCAAAGCGAAAGTTCGTTCCTGGCATTTTGAAGCCTGTTGCCGAATCCATACTCACTATTAGCAATGGACTATTCACAGTAAGTAAGTATTGGGACGTTATTATTTAGATATTCCACCGCACAGATTTCCATGGTTTATGCAAGCGTGGGCGTATAATTTTTGTCATATTTCTGCTGGCGATGAACCACCGAGCAAACCCGATGAATGAGTTTATTACGATC